>DUKU01000206.1:0-4252 GCA_013329135.1 Thermoplasmata archaeon | reverse complement strand
GTGCCGATGAGCCTCCTGTGCTTGCTGTTCTTGTGCATCAGGAGCTTGGTGCCCCAGCGCTTCGTGACACCCTGCCACCCCTTGCCCTTCGTGATGGCCGCGACATCGATCATGTCGCCCTCCTTCGCGAAGTCCTTGATCGTGACGGGCTTGCCGAGGACCTCCTTGGCGAACTTGAGCCTGTCCTCCATCTTGCCGCCGCCGATCCGGATCTCCACGATCTCGGGCCTCTTCTTCGGCAGGCCGCTGACGAGCACAGGTTGAGTGTACATGAGCGCGCGCACGTCGTCGTACTCGAGCTTCTCGGCCTTCTCCCAGGCCTTGGCCTCATCGTACTCCTTCGGCACGGGGAGCTTCCTCGAGAGCTCCTTGTCCAGCTTCTTCGCCCAGACCTCTCCGACGGCCTTCCGGCCATAGGGGGTCTCGTCATAGAAGCGCACGCCGCAGACCTTCATCGGCGGGACCTCGAGCACCGTGACCGGGACCTGTACTTCCTGTCCCGCAGTGGTGCTCCTGGTTCGGTAGTCGACTATGAACGCGTGGGTCATGCCTGCCTTGTATCCGGCGAACCCTTGCAGCCTGACCCCGTCACCCGTGGACTCTGGCCATGTGGTGACTCTGGCGGTTATGCTGCTCGCCCTCTTCCTTGGCGAGTAGCCCCTTGAGCCTTGCTTTGGCCTTCTCCTTGTCGGCATCTGCATTCCCTCTTCATTGAAGCGATAGACCGGGCTGAACGTACTCCGAGGTACGATCGCAGTCCGAGGCATCACTTCTCGGCCGTGACGCTTCGTGCACGCCACAGAACTTGATCAAGGCGTGAGTGATGGGTTGCTCGGAGGCATTGCCCAAACAGCGTCTGGCCGATACCGCCTCAGGTATCGCAACTGTGCCGAATGGGGTGGTTGTATATAAACATGACCGTGCCGCGGGGACCGTATGGCTACGGCTTCCCCTCTTTGGCCGCTTTCTGGGCCCGTTTCCCCCGCTCCTTCGCGTTGTATCCCGTCACGGTCTCGAGGAAGGTGTTGTACGCCTTGATGGTCTTCTGGGCGGTCTCGTTGTCCACCGTGGGATCCATCTTCGTGTCGACGCAGAGCGACTTCTCCTTCTCGCCTGGCCAAGCCCACAATTCCTTGAGTCCTCCGTGGGAGACGAACAGCTTGCCGTCCTTCTCCTCGACGTTCCCGAAGATATCCTTCATGGATTTCCTGAGACTGTCCACCTTGACGTTTTCGTACTGTCCCCTTCTGACCTCGTACTCGTGCATCGACTCACCTTCAGGCCGCAATGCCCGTCGCACCCTGATAAGGGTTTCCGAGTCGGCGCTTGCCTATCCTGAGAACGTGGCTGATGCCATCAGTCCATCGGTCGGCTCGTAGATCACCATAATCTCGTAGTCCACGGCGGCGCTGAACGACACTGCTGTCAATTTGAAGTAGTCGCCCATGTTGACAACGCCGTTGCCCGATAGGTCCATGATGCTCATCGTGACCTCGAGGCCGCCCAGGATTCCCACACCGTAGTTCTTGAGGGTCGCAACGCCGTCGATCAGGTCCGCAGAGGTGATGTTGGTCCACATGACGACATCCGTACCATCGGAGAGGGCGATACTCACATCGGTCCAGGAGACATCCGAGCTGACAGCGCCAAAAGAGACCTTGACACCGTCCGTGATCGCCACCTCCGTGAGAGATGCCGTCGGCGTCACAAGGTCGAATTCGAAAGTGCTGTCCTCGAAGACCTCCTGGGTCGGCTCGTACAAGATGACCATCCTGTATTCAACACCCGCTTCGAAGCTATCCCCCACCGGGGATATCCCGAGCCCGTCGAACGCCGAGACCATCCCGTCACCCGTCATGTCCATTGCGATCAGGAATATGCTCGTGCCTTCGATGTCGAAGGTCCCGTACACGCACGTGGTCATCGCATTCCATTCGTCCAGGTCTTCGTTCTCCGGCTCCCACACAGCCGTGTCCGAGCCACTGCTCAAGGTCACTGTGAGGTCCTCCCACTCGAACTCGGGCGCGACGCTCGTGAACACGAGGGTCACGCCGTCGCTCATGATATCCGCGTCGAAGTTGACCTCAGGCGAGTCCTCTTCGGGGTCCTCTGGGAACGAGTCCGTGTTGTCTCCGACGCCGTCACCGTCCGTGTCGCTCCATTCGGTCGGGTCGTCAGGGAACTCGTCGGAGTTGTCCCCGACTCCGTCCGAGTCGGAGTCGCTGCATTCATCAGCATCGTCAGGGAACTCGTCAGTGTTGTCGCCCACTCCATCCTCATCCGTGTCGCTCCATTCTGACGAATCCTCAGGGAACGCGTCAGAATTGTCTCCGACGTCGTCAGAGTCGGAGTCTGACGTCTCTCCTGCGTCGTCAGAGAACGCATCAGAATTGTCTCCGACGCCGTCTCCATCCAAATCGTTCCATTCCGATTCGTCGTCCGGGAACTCGTCCACGGAATCAGCGTACTCGTCCCCGTCGGCATCGTGTATCGATGCCAGAGGAGACATCGAAGGGCTGAGTACGACCGCGATTACCAAAGTGAAGGCGACCGCCACGACGATGGCCGTCGTGACCACCGCCATTGTCTTGCTCCTCGTCCAACTGGGACGATCCGATGTCTTAGCTGGTTCCTCGCTCATAGCCCGACCACTTCCTCTTAGAGTCGCATCATGCATCAATGCTTAAGTAGGTTTTCCTTGGACTCCCAGCTGCGGCCGCTTCGAAGTGCCTGCGGAGGAGGTCATCACATCATCGTCGGAAGAATCTGTTGAGGTCGGGTGTTCCACCCACAATCTTCCCCTCGAGTTCTAGCAGAGTTGAATACATGTCCCCGCACGAGCACGCAGGCTTTGCCAGTCGTGACGTCTGTTGCGACGATGTGAACGCCTTCAGGCCTTCCAGGATGACTTGGTCGCACTCCCCGCAGTTGTGTGCGCCCCTCTGGGTGCCGCCGCCCGTGGGATCGCACAGCAACTTCGGGCCGAGGCCCGCGCACCGTCCAGCGACCTCGAGCACGCTCCAGAGCCACGGGGGTCTGTAGGACCAGTCCTTCCAGAGCCTCTCGACGAGGGTGCCCTTCTGCACGTTGACAGCGTTCACTGACATCGAGTAGCTGAAAGGCGCGGCGTGCTCGGCGGTGGCCACAGCGTCCTCGACCGCCTCCTTCTCCGTCAGGAAGGGTGGTTTCAGGAGTATGTAAGTCCTAAGGTCCACACCGTTTTCCTTCATCAGGGTCGCGGCCCTGTCGTAATCGGCGACCGTGAACCCCTTGTTGATCGAATGCTTGAGGACCTTGTCGTTCGCGCTCTCCAGTCCGATGGCCAGCTCGATGTCGTCGTGGACGGCGAGCATCCGGCTCATGCTATCTCCAGTGATGTACTCGGGCCGAGATTCGATCAGCAGCCTCGCGCCCCTGTCCGCGCACTCCTTCACGATGTGGCTCGATGCCCCGGCTGGCATCTCGCGCTCGTCGAGGAACGAGCCGGACGTGTACACCTTCACCATTCCGACCTCGCCGAGCCTCGTCATGGCGTCTCCGAACTGTTTCACGATGTCAGCCTCGGAGATCGACCGGTCGGACTCGATGTTGTACCCGCACATCGAGCACCCTCCGCTGTGGAAGTGGCTGCATCCAGATGTGCGTAGGATGATGACGCCCGCATCGACGGCCTTTCCGTCGACGACCTCCTTCTCCTTCCACACGGCCACGGCGGCGTCCTTGTCCTTCCGCCTGCGCCTGTCCCTGCCGCCCGCTCCAGCGTCGTTCATGTAAAACTCTTCGGACCCTGTCAGAGGTCATACGGCTTGAGGGTCTTGCGCCCGTTCTTCTTCGCGCGTCTCGCCGCCCTCTCGATCATCTCGTGGACCTCCCTGTCCAGCTCGCAGTAGAACTCTTCAGAGATCCTGAACCTGTCGCCCACGACGTCCTTGACGTCCGAGACCTTGATGATCATCTTTCCGTTGCGGAGACTAGAAACCGGCATGGACTCCCCTCAATACTGACTGACCCCGCGAAGGGAGTTGATGCTAATGCGTGTGCCCCTCTTAACCCTTTCCGCTCGGCTCTCGCCGCAAAGCTTTTCCACAGGCGCGCTCGTTCATGGACGAGGCACACTGATGGACGTCGAACGCAGGATGGAGCTCGCGACCAGGAACGCGCTCGAGATTGTCACCGAATCGGAGCTGAGGACGCTCTTCGAGACCAACGACTCCCCACGCGCGTACATAGGTTACGAGCCGAGCGGATACGT
>DUKU01000192.1:12921-13193 GCA_013329135.1 Thermoplasmata archaeon | reverse complement strand
AAGAGATGGGTCCAGACTGCCGGATTGAAGAAGGGTGATCAGGTGGTGCTGAGCGTCACCGGGGACGGCACACTCACAGTGGACCCTCATTTCCCCAGGGAGTCGGAGAAACTCGTCAAGACCATCGATGTCACTCAGGGCACAGACCCGAGGGCGCTGACCCGGCAGCTCATCGGATCATACGTCACGGGATATGATGTCATAGAGATCCGCGCCAAGGGTCGGATCCCCGTCGAGTTGAGACGGACCATCCAGGACTTCGCCAGGCGCGT
>DUKU01000192.1:5699-12755 GCA_013329135.1 Thermoplasmata archaeon | reverse complement strand
CACTCCGACCTCGACATGAGGAAGGTGGTTCGGAGAATGCATCTAATGGCGAGAAACATGCTTGAGGAGTCGATCAAATCCGTGAAGGAACTAGACCGGGGGATGGCAGATGAGGTCATAGCCCGCGACGATGAGGTGGATCGTCTGCACTGGTTCGTCGAGAAGCAGCATGCGATGACACGGCGGAATATCTCGTTTGCCGTGAAGATGAAGTCCACTTGGCTCGAATCGGATTCGATGCTTTCCACGTCGAAGGCACTGGAGAGGATCGCAGACCACGCAACAAGGATCGCTCATAGTGTCGAGCTGCTCGGAGACTCCAGGATCGACAGCGATACGATGAAGGAACTAGAGCAGCTGGGCATGGATGCCATTTCGATTCTGGATTGCAGTATCGAGGCATTGTTCAAGAGAGATTCCTCCCAGGCGAACCATTGCATCGAAAGAACGTCGAGCCTCAGAGAGAAGTCGAACGCGTTCCTTGACGAGACAATGAAGAAGCGAGGGAAAGTCGCAGTCGGGTTGGCCTTCGCCCCTGAGAGCATTGAGAGAACGTGCGGATACTCCTCAGACATTGCGGAGATCGCCATCAACCTGGCTGAAGGACAATGACGGAGTGTATCCGAATTCATTCCCGGGAATTGCCTGCGGGTAGGGGATCCAACCTTGAAGCCTCAAGGTTCGACCTCTGATCACCATGAGTCACCGGGATACAATCCGGGTCCTCACAGCTTCCTGAGCAGGACCTTCAGCACGTCCCGTTTGCCCGCTGTGGCCCCGAACACCACTCGCCTAACGGAACCCACCTCGGAAACGACCTCCAATGCGGGGAAGAGCGCCTGCACCTCCCCCTCCTGGAAGTAGTGCGTCATGATTCCGTCTCCCCTCAAGAAGGACGAACTCTCGACCTCCTCGCCCTTCCCGTACCTCATGTCCCCTCGTCCGAACACCTCGACATACAGGAGCCCGCCGGGGGCAAGCACCTTGGCGAGCTGCTCGGCCACAGTCAGACGCTCCTTCTCGAGCATGTGAGAAAGCGCGTGGACGCAGGTGACCGCGTTGTATTTTTCTGATGCAAAAGGAACATCATGCAGATTACATTCGACCAGTTCTACTACTTTCTCGGGGTCGCGTTGGGCCCTGAGAGAGTTCAGCGCCTCCCTTGAGAAATCGCATGCGACGACATCGCATATGCGCGCGAGCGCCTCTGCGGTCTTCCCATCCCCACATCCCGCGTCGAGGATGACCATACCCTTCTTCAGGTGTGGCTTGAGCAGGGATAGGTCCCCGGTGCCGCCGTATTGTAGGCCCCTCTTGGAATACAGCTTCTGCCAGGCCTCTCTGGCCCTCATAGCCCTCGTCGGTCCCATCGAATGTCCCAAGACCCCGAAGAGATGTATGGACTAAAAGATGCCCATGGTGCAACAAAACCAAATAGTACGATAAGTGTAGCTCGGCCGACCGAGAGAGCAAGGAAGACTGTGATCATGGACTTTCAATCGCTCACAAAGAGCCAAGAGATCCTAAGAGCCGTAGCGGACATGGAGTGGGAGGAACCCACGCCGGTCCAGGAACAGAGCATACCTATCGCCATGACGGGGAGTGACCTCATGGCTCAGGCGCAGACCGGCACCGGCAAGACCGGAGCCTTCGCGATACCGATACTGAGCAGGATACCCGCCAACAAGAAGATCCAGATGCTCGGGCTCGTACCCACGAGGGAGCTGGCGATACAGGTCGCCGAGGACTTCGACGACATCGCCAAGTACACTGGCCACAAGACAGTCGCCATATATGGCGGCCAGTCCATCAACGTGCAGGTCACCAAGATCAGGAAGGGCGTCGAGATAGTGATAGGCACCCCCGGGAGGCTCATGGACCTCATGCGACGCGGGGAGCTCAGCTTCGACGGAGTGTCCGTAGTCGTGCTCGACGAGGCGGACCGGATGCTCGACATGGGATTCATAGACGACATAGAATGGATACTCCAGAGGGTCCCAAAGCAGAGGCAGACGATGCTGTTCTCGGCCACGCTCCCTGAGGCGATCAGAGAGCTGGCCCAGAGGTACATGAAGGACCCGAAGAGCGTCATCGTCAGCCAGGACACGCTGACCGTCGACCAGGCTGAGCAGAGCTACATGAACGTGGGGAGGAAGAACAAGCTCTGGGCGCTGTGCAGGATACTCGACACCGAGAAGCCCGCGCTCACGCTCGTGTTCTGCTCGACCAAGCGCATGGTCGACATGCTCGTGCACAAACTGAGGGCCTACGGCTACTCTGCGGACGGCATACACGGGGACATGTCCCAGGCCGCCAGGGAGAAGGTCATGGACCGGTTCAAGCACGGCAAGCTCAAGATACTAGTAGCGACCGATGTCGCCGCGAGAGGGCTGGACATCGATGACATATCACACGTGGTCAACTACGACATCCCAGAGAACCCGGAGGACTACGTCCACCGGATCGGGAGGACCGCGAGGGCAGGCAAGACAGGCAAGGCCATCACGTTCGTGTCGAAGGAGGAGCAGTACCTCGTGAAGGCGATCGAGAACTTCGGCAGGACGACCATCCAGATGGACGATGTCCCGGATGGCTCCGGTAGGGACACGGTCAAGAGGCAGCTGGACCTGGACGAGTACGCGGACGTGTTCGGCATGGTGCCCTTCAGGATGAACATCGGCAAGGAGGACGGCGTGGACATGCTGAGCCTCATCAGGTTCATCATGCGGAAGGCCAGGATAGACGAGCACCTCATAGGAGATGTCACGGTCAAGCAGAGCAGCAGCGATGTCCGCCTGCACAAGAGCATCGCGTTCTACGCGATGAAGGACCTTGAGAACTGCAACGTGCAGAACAAGAGGGTCAAAATAGACCTCATCAGATGAGTCAGGCGTTCAGGGCCCTGTTTATCTCGTCGGCTTTGATGTGGCCCACGACCTTCACGTCGCATTTCTTGATGCCATCAACGGTGAGGACCTGGTCCCTTATGCTCAACGCGAGCTCAATCCCCACCGGACAGAACGGGCTTGTTGGCATGAATGTTAGGCTCACGGAATCGTCGCCCACGACGATGTCGGATATGAGTCCCATTTCGTAGACGCTGATGCCCGTATGCGGGTCCATGACGCTCCTGAGCGCCTCGACCACGAAATCCTTGCGGTCCATATCCAACTGACAATCACAATGGCGGTATTATAAGCTGTCGAGGTTCGCACCTGGTCACTTGTACATGAGTACAGCCAGTCCCGCGACCGACACGGACTCCAGCTCTCCCCTCTCTGAGCTGATGCTCTTCTCGACCTCGTAGAACTCAGGGCCCAGCTCGATAGTCCTACCATCCGTGAGCGTCATCGTGATGCCTTTCTCAAGGCCGGCCAACTGCTCTGGAGACAATGCGGCCATCTTCTCCGAGAGTGCTTTTGCGTCCCTCTTGAACGCTGGCCCGAGCTTCGCGTGAACGGGCTTCACTCGCGAGACCGACTCATTGAGGCTGACCTTCTCCAGCACACTGAGCTGGCCGGCCTTCAGGGTGGCCTTCATGTCCTCCTCCGAGCCGGCGATCAGTCGCATGGCCTCCGCCCCCACGACCTCGACCCGCGTAATCGGGGCATTCAGTGAGAGCCCTTTGGCCGCCTTCCATGCCCTGACTGCAGCGACGATGTCCCTAGCTGCCTCGCCCTTCCGCTCAGACTCCTCGTCCGCGGCAGGAGCCTCTGGCCAAGGGGACACGTGGATGCTCACAGGTTGCTCGAACTGCCTGAAATTGACGTGATACGCATCCTCGGCCACATGCGGCATGAATATGGACATCATCTTCAGCAGGCCCAGGCCGACCGTGTACAGCGCGTACCTCGCGCCCTCGTCCTTCTCCGCGTACGCCCTGTGCTTCACGAGCTCGATGTAATGGTCCGCGAACTCGTGCCATAGGAAGTCTTGGACCAGGGCCATGGCCCTGTCGAACTCGTACGCCTCGCAACGGGCCTCCACATCATGGACGAGCCTGCCGAACCTGCTCAGTATCCACGCGTCGACCGGGTGCATCGAAGCGGGCTTCGCGGGCTTCTCCTTGCACGCGCTCCCGACCATCCTCATGATGTTCCAGGCCTTGGTCGCAAGTCTGTTGCCGCGGACGAGCTCCTGCTCCTTGAACGCGTGGTCCATACCCAACGAGCACGTCGCGGCATAGTACCGCATCGCGTCCCCGCCGTATTTGTCCAGAAGCGGCATCGGGTCGATGACGTTCCCGTCCGATGTGTGCATAGGACGCCCGTCGGGCGCCATGATGAACCCGTGGATCATGACCTCGTCCCAGGGCTTCTTGCCCGTGAGATGGAGAGATCGGAGTATGGTGTAATATGCCCATGTCCGGATGATGTCATGGCTCTGAGGCCTCATGGACATCGGATAGAGCCTCCCAAACGCTTCCGGGTCCCGTTCCCAGAAGGTGTTGTACAACGGGGAGATGCTCGAGTCCATCCAGGTATCGAACACGTCGGTCGAGCCGACGTACATCCCCCCGCAGGAGCATGTCCTCTTCAAGGGTGCCTTCACTGTTGGGTCGACATAGCACTCCTTCTCCTCAGCGAGCAGCACATCGCCGCACTTGTCACACTCCCAAAGGGGGATGGCGGTCGCGAAGTACCTCTGCCTCGACACCACCCAGTCCCAGGCAAGCGACTCGACCCAGTCCTTTATCCTGACCTTCATGAACTCCGGTTTCCATACGATCTCATCGATCTTCTGGAACACCTGTTCCTTGAACTCGACAGACTTGACGAACCACTGGGGCACCTTGAGGAACTCGATGGGGGTGTGGCACCTCCAGCACGTGCCGATGTTCTGTTCGAGCGGCTCCTGCTTGACCAACAGTCCCTGTGCCTTCATGTCCTCGATGATGGCCTTCCTCGCGTCGACAACAGCCATGCCAGCGTACTTGCCTGCGAGCTCGGTCATCTTTCCGTCCTCGTCGATCCCCTTTTCGAGAGGCAGTTCGTACTTCATGATGCGCTCGAGGTCGTCCTTGTCACCTATGGAGCATATCATGAGGGTGCCAGTGCCGAACTCGGGGACCACCTTCGCGTCCGCGATGACCTTGACCCTCCTGTTGAAGACGGGGGTCACCAGCTCTTTGCCCACGAGATGCTCCTTCTCCTTGTCCTCCGGATTGACCGCCACGAGGAGGCATGTGCAGAGGAGCTCCGGCCTGGTCGTCGCGATGAGCACGTCCTTCCCGGTGTCCGCCTCCTTGAACCGGATGTAGTTGAGCTTCGTGCTCCTGTGCTCGTAGTCCACCTCGGCATCGGCGAGGGCGGTCCTGCACCTGGTGCACCAGTTGATCGGGAAGTGCCCCTTGTACACCAGACCCTTCTTGAACATGCGTATGAATGATACCTGGGTGAGCCGGCGGTAGTAGTGCGCGTCCGTCTGGTAGTATATGCTCGGGTCCATGCTCTGGCCGAGCATCTCGAACTGCTTCGTCATCTCGGCGATGTACTTCTCGGCGAACTCGGCGCACATCTTGATGAACTGCTGCCTCGGCACATCGGTCGCCTTGACCCCGTGGACCTTCTCGACTCTGACCTCGACTGGCGTGCCGTTGGTGTCGAAGCAGAGGGGGTAGAACACGTTGAACCCCTTCAACCTCTTGTACCTGGCCGCGAAGTCTATGACGGTGTAACCGTACGCATGGCCCAGGTGCAGGTTGCCCGACGCGTACCTCGGCGGGTTGTCGATGCTGTAGACCTTCCTCTCCGAGGTGCGATCGAAGCGGTGTATACCCCACTCCTTCCACTTGGACTGCCACTTGGACTCGTTCTCTCGCCAATCGTACTGGGCCATCTATCCCCGGTCAAAAGGGTAAGCGTAGATAAACCTTGTTGGCGCCCTGGGCCAGTGTCACGATTCACTTGCGGATGCGCTTCGTCCTGAACACGTTCGCCTGGATGAGGTCTTCGACCTCTGGGGTCATGGGTCCGGCCCACTGGTCCAGCGTGAACAGCCCCTCCTGGAGGCACCGGATGAGGACGGCCATCTGATGAGGGCAGAAATACCCCTTCTCGCGATGTTCGACGCACTCGCACGAGGTGTCGACGTCCTCGTTCGTCTGGTTGACAAACCTGACATGATAGACCTCGTACCCGTCCGACTTCCTCAGGGAGAATACTGCGTTCACGATCGTATCGTCGCTCTTCGGGTCAAGGTCGACCACCTTCCTCCCACCGGCCCACTTGATGGCCTTCGCCATGTTCTCGACGAAGTATATCTCCTCCTGGGCGGCGCAGAAGTCCTCGAGCGCCTTCCGGTCCATGTTGTCGAGCATGTAGCCCACGAGCTCCTCCTTCAACAGGTTCGACCATCCAGAGAGCTTCTTCGCGTCGCACAGGTTCCTCAGGCTGACGACCGTGAGCCTGGAGACCCTCAGCTCGAGGGGCAAGTCCTTTCTCATATCCCATCCCTTGATGGACTGGATGAAGCTCGTCGGATAATAAGATAGCGACCGGGGCGCCGTTCAGAGGGAGTCGTCTGTCGGCTTCCTGTGCCTGCGCATGACCAGGATGTGGTCCTTCTCGATCCTGCTGTCGTTCCACCGTGGTATGTCCAGGTGGCGGTTTATGACATCGTACACAAAGGTGCCTTCGAGCTCGAACCCGCACTTCTCGGCTATCCTCGCGAGGATGCGGTATGTGGGTATGCGTACCTTCCTGAACGTGTTCTCACCCACCACGACGCAGTACACCCCGTTCCTCTTCAGGACCCTGTTGACCTCGCAGAAGTTGCGGCGCATGTCATCGAAGTACTTGTACACGATGTAGGCGCTCTTCTTCTCCGTCTCTATGAGCTCGGTCATGACGCTCTTGAGCTCGGGGATGGAGGTCCTGGGCTCCCAAGGCCTGTACTCGGACACGTAGGCCCTCGACGTGCCCACCACCTGTCCGTCCAGCTTGGCCATGTCGGGCATGAGGTCGAGCCAGAACATCTCGAGCTTGTGGACGCTGACATAGTGGACGGCGCTCGCATACGGCGGGGATGTGACCGCGAGGTCGATGGACGCGGCGG
>DUKU01000192.1:5325-5504 GCA_013329135.1 Thermoplasmata archaeon | reverse complement strand
GCGTCCTTCCCCACGATCTCGATCGACGGGGCGCCCTTGTACTGCTTCGCCACATGCTTCGAGATCCTCCAGAGCTCCTCCGCGTCCAGCAGCTTGCCCCTGACGGTGTTCTCGAACTTCGGCAGGGCCTCGAAGGAGGTCTTGCCCTGCTCGTCCAGCTTCTTGCGGAAGCTCGTGAC
>DUKU01000192.1:0-5187 GCA_013329135.1 Thermoplasmata archaeon | reverse complement strand
CAAGAAATCTTGCTGGTCGCCTCTCCTCATGGCCCACACATGCTTCTTGATAGTCGCGAGGTCCGCGAGCACCTCAGGCCTGAACCAGTGGTCCCTGTTGGGTATCTCCGGGGCGAGGGCAGAGTTGTCGGCGCGGTCGGCCGCTATGTCCTCCAGGAGTGCGTCCGCGGACCCCTGGAGCCTCTGTGGGTCCATCGGGGTCGTCTTGACCTTGGCGATCATCCTCGCGAGCGGATGGATGTCCACGCCGTAGCTGTGCCTCCCGAGGATGTACGACTCGAGGAGCGTCGTCCCAGAGCCCATGAACGGGTCGAGGACCGTGTCCCCGACCTTCGAGTATGACTGGATGCAGAAACCAGGGATCTGGGGTATGAACTTCGCGGGGTACCTGTGTATGCCGTGAGTGGCATAGCTGACCTGCTTGCCGATGTACTTACCGAACTCGCCTGACAGATCCACGGGCTTCGCGAAACCTCGTCTATCTGCCGGGTCCCCCTGGGAGTCCAAGGACATGACCGCTCTATCTCTCCTGTTCACAGCCCCTCGAGAGCCTTCAAGCCTGCTCCCGAGACCAATCTGGTCACCGCAAGAACGACGTTCTCCTTCTTAATCCTGCGCTGCTCGGAACTGTCCCGGTCCCTGACCGTGACCGTGCCGTCGTCCTTCGTCTGGTAGTCGACAGTGATGCAGCAGGGCGTCCCGACCTCGTCCATGCGCGCGTACCTGCGACCAATCGAGCCAGCATCGTCGTAGTATGTGTGCATGCCGGCCGATGAGAGCGATGCGTGTATCTCGGACGCGATGCCGTCCAGGCCGTCCTTTGCCATGAGCGGGAACACGCCGGCCTTGAACGGCGCCACGAGCCCCTTGAGCCTGAGCGTGATGTAATCCTCCTTCTCGGACTTGGAATACGCGTGCTCGAGGGCCGCATACGCGATCCTGTCGACGCCGTACGCTGGCTCGATCACGTGTGGCACGAACTTCCTGCCCGTGACCTTCTCCTTCCTCATGGCGACCTCGAAGCACTCGGCGGGCACGTCGTGTGTCCTTCCACCTGCCTGGACCGGGACAGATTCGCGGCCTTTCAGCGACTCCAGGGGCATCTTGGACAGCGCCTCAGCGACAATCTTCGTGTCGCCCTTGAACATCTTGCCCATGACGTCGAACTTGACCTTGACGCCCTCCTGCTCGACCTCCTTCGGCTCGTCGAACTTCTCGAATGCCGTGAGGTCCGCGTCTGAGTGCTTGATGTGCGCGGACAGGTCGTAACACCCTCGGTCCGCGACGCCGACGAGCTCCACCCAGCCATACCCCAGTTCCGCCTCGAGGTCCCAGCAGTCGGAGGCGTAGTGCGCCATCTCAGTCTTCTCGTGTTGCCTGAACCTCATCTTCTTCGGGTCGAGGCCTACATCGAGCACGAACCTGTACGTGAGCCACATGAAGTACGCCAGAACCTCGTTGACTATGACCTTGTCATTCACCGCCTGCTCGAGAGTGATCTCCTTCGTCTCGCCGGAGTTCGCTACCAGGAGTAGCTTCTCGTGCTTCACGGCCCCGAACCTGGGCCAGGTCTTGTCATCAGGGTGTACGAACAGCTCGGCCTCCATCTGGTGGAACTCCCTCAACCTTATCAGGCCCTGCCTCGGGGATATCTCGTTCCTGAACGATGTGCCGACCTGGACCGCGCCCACGGGGAGCTTCTCCCTCCCCAGCCTGTAGACCTGCTGGAAGTTGACGAACATGCCCTGTGCCGTCTCCGGCCTCAGGTAGCCCGGCTTTGCCTTGCCAGCGCCGACCATGGTCTTGAACATCAGGTTGAACCTCTTCGGCTCCGTGAGGTCGCCCTTGCACGAGAGGCACTTGACGCCGTTCTCACGCAGGAGCTTGCCCAGCTGGACCTCGTCCAGTGTCGCGGGGTTCTCGTGCAGGTCCTTCGCCAGGTGGTCCGCGCGGTACGTCTCCCCGCACTTGGTGCACTCCACGTACATGTCGGAGAAGGTGTCCAGGTGCCCTGAGGCTTTGAAGACCGGCTCCGGGGACACCAGGGGGCACGACAGCTCCATGAAGCCCTCCTGGAGCACATACAGCCGCCTCCAGTGGTTCTCGATGTTGTTCTTGAGTGCAACGCCGAGAGGGCCGAAGTCGTACATCCCGGCCATGCCGCCGTAGATGTCGAACGATGGCCATAGGAAACCCCTGCGCTTGCAGAGGGAAAGTATCTCCTGTGGGTCCATGAACATCACTTTGTGAGCGTGGATACCACATCTATGTCATAAATCATCGCCACGAGGTTGTCCTTCGAGTCCCTCACGGGCAGCTGTCCGAAGTCGTGCTTCCTCATGGTCCTAGCCGCGTCCCCTACAAGGGTCTTCCTGAAGACGGTCATGGGGTTCTTCACCATGATCTCCTTCACTGTCAGCTTGGGCAGGTCGACCTTCGACACCTCGTACCAGAGCTTCATGACGTTCCTGAGGCCCTCCCAGGTCCAGTTGTCGTCCTCGTCGCTGATCCCGAGGTCGCTCATCGCGACGGTCCTGTCCACTATGGTCTGGTTGAAGATGTCCCTGTCCGTGACGATGCCCACAAGCTTCGCGTCGTCGTCCAACACTGGGAGCGCGGCCACCTTCGCCGCCCTGAAGGTCGCGAGCGCGACCGACAGCGGGGCGCCATGATAGATAGGGATGCACGGGGACCTCACGATCTCCTCGACGGATATCTGTAGGTTCGTCTTCTCGACCACGATCAACAGGTCCGTAGGGGTGATGATCCCCACGAGCTTGCCCTTCTCCACGACCGGCAGATGGCTCAGGTCCTGGTCGACCATGATGCGCGCGGCGTCCTTGACGCTCGCATTGACGTTGATGGTGGGGTAGTCGCGCCTCATCACGAGCGCGAGCTGCTCCTCCTCGGGCTTCGTGAATATGTCCAGGCGCGTGACGAAACCAGCGAGCGTGCCGTCGGCCGACTTGATGACGGGCATGCCAGTGACGTTG
This sequence comes from Thermoplasmata archaeon, assembly GCA_013329135.1. GTDB lineage: Archaea > Thermoplasmatota > Thermoplasmata > UBA10834 > UBA10834 > UBA9653 > UBA9653 sp9653u. The sequence goes on along the minus strand of DUKU01000192.1, from coordinate 2,194 downwards.
TGCTTCACGAGCTGCTTCAGCACCTCTGAGCGAGTGCCCGGGAGCTCGGCGACGATCGGGTTCTCCGTCATGATCTCCTTGACTTTCATCCGGTTTGTCACCTCTTCTTGGCCCTGACCACCAGGACCGGGCACGGGGCGTACCTCGTGACCCTCTCTGCGACGCTCCCCATGAACAGCTTCGACAGGGCGGAGCGGCCGAGCGTGCCGAGCACGACGAGGTCGAAATCGGTCGCGACCTCCACGATCTTCCTGGTGGGCGAACCCTCGAGTACCATGGGGGTGACCTTCACGCCAACGGACTCGCCCTCGGCCTTGACATCATCCACGGCCTTCTTGCCCTCGTTCTCGAGCAAGGAGTAGACGCTCACGATCGATGAATCCATGGGGAAGCTCACGAACGAGGTCTGGTCTATGACATAAAGGGCCGTGATCTCCGCCCCGAGTTCCTTTGCGAGCCAAAGACCATACGACACCGCCGCCTTGGTGTTGTCGGACCCGTCCGTCGCAATGAGTATCTTCTTGATTCCATCCATCTCAGATCCTCCGCAACCTTCCTCCACGGGACACTGCCGCGACATGCGCGGAACCCGTGGCGGAAACCACCTCTATCAGAGGGTCATCCCCCTGCGTCTCGACCACCACAAGGTCGTCAGTGTGCTTGATTTCCGTAGTTATGTTACGTAGCGCATTTAATACTTTGCGCCCTGAATGGGTCGCCAGACGTACCGCATCGGCAGGAGCCAGACCTCCTCCGGGGAGGCTCAACCGGTAGGCCGCGCGCAGCTCCTCGAGCATGTCCGGCCGGCATATCATCCCGTTGTCGGTTCCCAGCGCGACCTCGACTCCTGCATCGAGGAGCTGAGGTATGCGCGGGTCGATGCCGAAGAACTCGTTCGAGCGAGGGCAGACGACGACGGGAACGTGCGCGTCTGCCACGGCCCTCAGGTCGTCATCAGATGCTGCGGTCATGTGGACCAGGAAGTCCGGCTTCAGGCCGAGCACCAGGTCGACATCCTCCCTGACCACCTCGCTCGCGTGTATCCCGAAGAGCTTTCCTTGCATCTTGGCGGCCTTCGACGCCCTCTCGAGCAGGTCTCTCGGCCAGTCCCTGAGCGAGCTCATGCCGAAACCGTCACAGAGCGAGACGAAATCGGCCAGCGCCTCCAGCGAGGCGTTCGAATGCACAGGCCGCCCGAGCACCAGGGCGGTGACGGGCGTCTGGCCCATAGAATCATTGATCATCTGAATGCCCTCTGAGCCTTCCTCCCTGAAGTCGATGAAGGCGGATGTCCCGGTTCTGGCCATGTGGGAGATGGACTCCCGCATCGCGGCGACCTTCTGCTCCCTGGACGCGGTCCTCAGCATCCGGTGCTTGTAGCCGTTCGGGGGAGCTACTATCTCCTCCACGGTTCCCCTCGGCGCGGGGTATGCGAACGAGTCTCCGATGTGGGTGTGAGCATTGACGAATCCCGGGAGCACGATGGCTCGGCTGGACCCTTCAGGGGCCCTGCCTCTGCAGACCTCGACCACCTCGTCGCCTTCCAGAAGGATGTAGCCATCGACTACCCCCTCCTGTGTGAACAACCACCGGCCAACGCTCGTCCTGCTCATGGCGTATGGGCCATCGTATCAGCCGGCCTAATACTTTCGCGACCAGAACGATAATGATAGGTGGGGTCTGCCATGTCGAACTACGAATCCAGAATTTGATAATCGGACCGAATATAAATCTAACAACCCTCGATTTGGTCAAGAAACTTTATATCCAGGGAGACATTCCCCGAATCACTACGGAGGTAGTCAGATGCCAGCTAAGATCAGCAAGGATGAGTGCGTTGCATGTGGAGCATGCGTCGATATCTGCCCTGAGGGTGCGATAACCTGCGAGGACGTCGCCATCGTGGACGAGAAGAAGTGCCTCGACTGCGGCGCGTGCGTTGACGAGTGCCCGAACAACGCAATCAAACTCGAGGACTGAGCAGTCCTCGGGAATCCCACGACCACATACTTTTCCTTCGCCTCGAGCAAGTCTGGACGAGGACGCGGTCCCCCTCTTGACTGCTCGACCGGCATTTTACGATTTCAACCCTTAAATAGACCGTATCATAATCACAGTCTGGTGCGTCATTGGACGATCCCCTGGTGTTCTGGTCCGTTCTGATACTCGTAGCTTTCGTCCCGTCTTTCGTGTA
>DUKU01000189.1 GCA_013329135.1 Thermoplasmata archaeon | reverse complement strand
TCGAGGCTTCTGGCGAGGCTCTCAGTGAGCGCCTTCTGCTCCTGTGTCGAGGCGCTTATCTCCTGGACCATGGCAGCTGTCTCCTGAACCGTAGCCGCGATGTCCTCGAGTGATTTCAGCGATTCAGAGATGGTCCTTGTGCCCTCGGACACGCTCACACGGGTCTGGTCCATCTTGTGTGTGCTGTCCGTGATGTCCTTCTCCACGGACTCTATGAGCGATTGTATCTGTCCCGCTGCCTTCCTGGACCCCTCCGCCAGCTTCCTGACCTCGTCTGCGACGACGGCGAAACCGCGGCCATGCTCCCCTGCCCTTGCAGCCTCGATGGCGGCGTTGAGGGAGAGGAGGTTGGTCTGCTGGGCGATGTTGCTGATTATCATCACTATCTGTGAGATCTCCTTCGACTTCTTCGTGAGCTCGTTCATCGCATCCGCCGTCTCCTCGACGCTCCTGAGGAGGTTCTTGATGCGCTGGAGGGCGTCCTCCGCGGATTTGCTGCCTCTCTGAGCCACATCGCTCGCGTCCTCGGACGCCCTGGCAGCGTTCTGTGAGCTCTGGACCACGTCGTATATGGATTTGGTCTGCTCGCCGAGCATCCGCACCATCTCGTCGACCTTTGCTGCCTGTATCTGGGCGCCCTTCGAGGTCTGGGTCATGGATGACGAGACCTGTTGCGAGGCGTCCGTCATGTGTTTCGCGGTCTCAGCGAGTATGGCAGAGGATTCTCTGAGAGACTTCGATGTAATCTGTATCTGCTCCGTGAGCTTGATGAGAGCCGTCCTCATCCTCTTGAAGCTGTCCACGAGCTTCGCGAGGTCGCCCTTGGCCTCGACATCTATGTCCTTTGAGTAGTCCCCGTCCGCAATCGCCTGTGCGCTCTCCGTGAGCTTCTGGAGGGGTTTTGATGTATCATCGATGAGCATGTTCATGGAACGGACAAGGTCGCCTATCTCGTCCTTGCTCGCCTTGATCTCGAGGCGTGTCGTGAAGTTGCCTTCGGATATCTTGCTGGCCGCTTTGGAGACGAGAACGATCGGGCCGGTGACGAGCACCGAGAGAAGGAACGCGCCTATGGATATGGCCACCGCGGCTGCGGATCCCCCTACCACCGTCCAGAAGAAGCTCTTCCGGATAGTGTCCTCCGCAACGGTGTCCATGAGGGCTGCACCATCGGTGCAGATGCCAATGAGGTTGTCCATGCCGATACTAATCGTGCCCATCCGCTCGGTCGCGTTTACCATGGCCTCCTCGGCTGAGGCGAGGTCGCCCAGAGCCAGCAGTCTAACAATCTCATCGACGTTGTCAGTGTATAACGCCCACTCTGACTCTATAGTGGCGAACACTTCGGCCTGGTCTTCGAGGATGTCGGCACTTCCTTGGCTGGTAATGATCTCCTCCATGTTGGGAAGTACCTCGTACGAATAGCTGTCCTCGAAGTCGCTGAGGAATTGGGTGAACAGTAGTAGCTGGGTAGCATGCTCATTGTAGTAGACGCCTGCAGTCGGTATCCCGTAATTCATGTAGTACAGCAGGAAGTAGCTCTCGGTTCCGGCAAGGGATCTGGAGCCCGCTGCAATCGCCGAGACCACTTCCAGGTTCTCGGAATACAGTATCTCGACATCGCCCTTGATGTCGTTGAGGCCCTCAAGCGATATCATGCTGACGGCCGCGATGGGCACGAGGACCAGAGCTAGTATGGCAGCCACGAGTTTGACGGTAAGAGACAGCCTCAACAAACCACCTGCACGAAGTACAAGCGAGGGCGTGCCCGCTCCGGAGCCTCTGCTGGACGGGTGCGCTTTCGCATGGAGGTCAAAATCGGGTTGGCACATATAATAACATGCCGTCCCCGCTCTCATGTCTGATGATGGCTCCGATGGCCACCGCAAGGCCATGCAAGGGACTATCTAACCAGACGCGCATTGAACTCCTCGGATGGAACAGTCGGAAGCGAAGCTGCTTGAATCCATCAGGCTGCACCTGATGAAGTCGAGGGGACTGGACATCAGCGGCTATTCCAGCACATTCGTACTCAGGAGCGTGCGGAAGCGCCTGGGCAGGTCTGGAGTGAAGGACCTTCAGGACTATGCGAGGCTCCTGCTGTCGAGCGAGGACGAGACGACGCAGTTCGTCGGTGCCCTGTCAATCAACGTCACCGACTTCTTCAGGGATGGGGGCGCGTTCGAGGCGCTCTCGGAGAAGGTGATCCGGCCAGTCGTCAGGTCGAAGGTCGGGTCCGGCGGGATCGTGAGGATATGGAGCGCGGGATGCGCGACTGGGCAGGAGCTGTACACCCTCACCATGTGCCTCGATCAGGAACTGAGGCGGGCAGGCAGCAACGAGAATATCATGGGAACGGTCACTGGCGGGGACCTGTCAAAGACCGCCCTCGCTTTCGCCAGGAAGGGCGTGTACTCCAAGGAGCAAGTGAAGAACATCCCCTTGCACATGCTCATGGAGTACTTCGTCGAGAATGCGGGTTCGTACGAGGTCGGTGAGACGCTCAGACGCAGGGTCAGGTTCGTCAACGAGAACCTCTTGGACGAGCCCAAGTCTCGGTTCTTCGATATCGTGGTCTGCAGGAATGTGCTGATATACTTCTCCCGGCCGATGCACGACCAGGTGGTCATGAACCTCCACAGGTCCTTGAGGCCGAGCGGATACCTCATGCTCGGGAGGACTGAGTCGCTCGTGGGCTCGCCAAGACTCCACTACGAACTGCTCGATGCTGAGAACAGGATCTTCAGAAAGAAGGAATGAGGCCACGCTTGGATGCGTCTCAGGGGCGTGCGCATGCGACATCGTCAGACAGCGCGGCGATGATCTCGCCCTGTATCTCGTCGAGGTCCGTGTCTGAGAGGTTGGACAGATCCGCTAGGCTGGGCACCTCTACATCCGCCATGAACCCCTCGATCGCCTTGTAGTTCTCGGCCATCTTCTTAGTCAGGTCCTGCTGCATCCGCTCCATGTCCTCGGCTGACAGCTTGGAGGAGAACACATCTGCTAGCGTGACCCCTCCTGACTCTGCCTGGCTCACAAGTTCTTCGATATCGTACGCTGTCATCTCGCCCATCCCTTCGTATGACAATCGTCAGACGATGTATTGTCCGGGCGGGTATTTATTGGTTGCCCTATGGTGTTTCAGCCAACAGGGTCGAGCCAAGATGCGTACTTCGGGACCTTCCCCTTCACGGCGTCGAGATAGGTCTTCTGTATCTTCAGGGTCACGGGGCCGGGGACGCCGTCGCCGACCTGCCGCCGGTCCACTTCCCTTATCGGTGTGACCTCTGCGGCGGTGCCCGTGAAGAACAGCTCGTCCGCGAGGAACAGCTCTCCCCTCGAGAAGTTCTGCTCGACGACATCATATCCGAGGTCCTTCGCGACCGTCATCACAGAGTCCCTCGTGATGCCCGGGAGTATCCCCGCGTTCGCGGGCGGAGTCATGATCCTGCCGTCCTTGACCATGAATATGTTCTCGCCCGAGCCTTCGGCGACCATGTGCTGGTCGTTCAGCATGATGGTCTCGTCGAACCCGTTCATCTTCGCCTCCATGATGGCCAGGGCGCTGTTGAGGTAGTCACCGCATATCTTGGCGGTCGCAGGTGCCGAGCCGACCGGGATCCTGTGCCAGGAACCCGTGTGGACCCTTATCCCCTTCCTCATCCCCTCCTCGCCGAGGTATGCGCCGAACGGGAAGGCCACTATGAACGCCTCCACCGGATACCCCATCGGGTTGACCCCGATGCCCGATACCCCGAAGAACACGATGGGGCGTATGTAGCACGAGCCGAGCTTGTTCGCCCTGATGGTCTCCTTCGTAGCCTCGCACAGTTGCTCGACCGTGTACGGTATCTTCATCTGGATGGCCTTCGCGGACGAGTGCAGCCTGACCATATGCTCCCTGAGCCTGAACACGGCGGGTCCCTTGTCGGTGCTGTAGCACCTGATCCCCTCGAATGCGCCTGTGCCGTAGTGGAGCCCGTGCGTGAGCACATGGACCGTCGCGTCCTTCCAAGGTATCAGCTGTCCGTTCTTCCATATCTTGTCGCTCGGCTCTATCGCCATGTCAACCAACCTCCTGTGGCCCGGTCATCCTCTCACGACCGGGTTCTTCAGACATCCTATGCCGTCAAGTTCGACCTCGACGACGTCACCAGGCTTCATCGGCGCTATCCCTGACGGCGTCCCCGTCGCGACGACGTCCCCTGGTTCGAGCGTCATGACCGTCGATATGTATTCCACGAGCGCCGCGTCCCCGAACACCCTGTCGGAGAGCAGTGAGTTCTGCACTGTCTTCCCATTCAACCGGGTCACGACCGTCGTGGCCTGCACAGGGGATATGAACGGCCCGATGGGCGCGAAGGTATCGAACCCCTTCGCCCTCGTCCAGTCAGGGTCCGTCTTCTGCAAGTCCCTAGCTGTGACATCGTTCATGCACGTGTATCCGAGGATATGGCTTGCCCCGTCTGTCGCGTCCCTCGCCCTGCTGCCCACTATGAGCGCGGACTCGCCCTCGAAGTCCACCCTCGAGGATGCTCTCGGCATGACGATGCTGTCCCCCGGGCCGACTATCGCGGACGGCGGCTTCGTGAATATGATGGGCGTCTTCGGGGTCTCCCAGCCCATCTCCTTGATGTGGCTCCTGTAATTGAGGCCTATGCATATCATCTTGGATGGCTTGTGGACTGGCGGGAGCACCTTGAGTCCGTCCAACCCTAAACTGTCCCCTGTCCCGTGACATCCACGTAGGAGGACGTCGGACAGGTCCTTGGCGTCCGTGACCTCAACGGTTCGGCCATCCACGAGGCCCATGAATGCTCCGCCTGGCCCCTCGAACCTTCCGAGCCTCTTGCCCGCTGGGATGCAGCGCTTCACGTTCATCGCCTGCCTCGACCTACAAAAACGGCCGCCTCGTATCTATGTCTTTTGCAGCGACCGCCCTACTTGAACATCTTCCTGATGGACCTGCCAACTACCTCTATCTGCGATTTCTCGCCTTCCTTGCGCAGCTTCGTGAGTGTGGGCAGACCGGAGTTGCACTCCTCCACCCACTCCTTGGCGAACGCGCCGGACTGGACGTCCTTCAGGATGATCCTCATGTTCTCCTTGACCCTTGCGTCGATGATCTTGGGTCCGCGGGTCCTTCCCCCGTACTCCGCCGTGTTGGAGACGTTGTCCCACATGCCCTCGATCCCGCCCTTCTGGACGAGGTCGATGATGAGCTTGAGCTCGTGGAGCACCTCGAAGTAGGCTATCTCGGGCTGGTACCCGGCCTCGACGAGGACCTCGAACGATTTCTTGACGAGTTCGCTCGCGCCACCGCACAGGTCCGCCTGCTCCCCGAACAGGTCCGTCTCGGTCTCCTCTTTGAAGGTCGTCTCTATGACGCCCTTCGTGGTCGCGCCCAATCCCTTGGCCATCGCTAGCGCGGTCTTCTTCGCCTTGCCCGTGTGGTCCTGGTGGACCGCGATCAGGGCGGGGACTCCGTTGCCCGCGAGGAATGTCTCTCTCACGAGGGCGCCCGGGCCCTTCGGAGCGACCATGATGACATCCACGTCGCTCGGCGGCACTATGAGCTTGAAGTGTATGTTGAACCCGTGGGCGAAGTCCAGCGTCATGCCCTTTCGGAGGTTCGGGGCGACTTCAGCGTCGTACACCATCTTCTGGACCTCGTCCGGGATGAGCATCATGACGATGTCCGCGGCCTTGACGGCTTCGGGTATGCCGAGGATATCCATCTTGTCGGCCTTCGCCTGCTTCCAGTAGTCGTCCCTGAACTTCAGACCGACCACGACATCGACGCCGCTGTCCTTTAGGTTGAGCGACTGCGCCCTCCCCTGTATGCCGTACCCTATCACGGCGACTTTCTTGCCCTTGAGCACGTTCAGGTTCGCATCCTTGTTGTAGTACATCCTTGCCATTGTCACCACGTCCGTATCATATCGCGTTCATAGCTTCTATGTATCTCTGAGGTTGGGTCTTCTTGATCAGCGCCTCCACCTCTTCTGCAGTGCCTGTGACCCTGCAGACGCCCTCCTTGCCCAGGAGGATCGCATACGCCTCGTGCCTGTCGGCAGGCACGATATCGGCCTCGATGACCTCCTGAAGGGACCTGAGGTGCTCGATCACGTTCATCGCCTTCTCTGCGTTCTCGACCGAGAGCACGATCCTGGCCCTCTCAGGCATCTCGCACTTGCCGACCACGATAGTCTCCACGTTTATCCGTTTTCTGGTGAACTCGCCCATGACTCTCTGCATTACGCCTGGCTGGTCGTAGACGAGCAACATCAGCACTTCCATTCACGCACCTCCTTTCCATTGGCATCTGCCCATGATGCACTCCGATGTCCGCTTGCCGGGAGGGGTCATCGGGAGCACATCCTCCTCGGGGTCGATGATGAAGTCGAGCAGCATGGGCACATCGCACTTGGCTGCCCTCTTGATGGCCTCGGCGACCTCCGAGTGCTTCTCCACCCTGATCGCCTCTGCGCCGTACGCCTCGGCGAGCTTGACGAAGTCGGGCGTGCCGCTGAACTTGGTGGCCATGTACCTCGAACCGTAGAAGTGCTTCTGCCACTGCTTGACCATGCCGAGCCA
>DUKU01000050.1 GCA_013329135.1 Thermoplasmata archaeon | reverse complement strand
ATACTCCTTGTTGCCGCCAGGAGTCGTCGTTGAGAGGAAGTCATGAGGGGTTGTTATGGATGCTTGGCCGCCAGTCATGCCGTAGATGTTGTTGTTGATGCAGATGACGTCCATGTCGACGTTCCGCCTGCACCCGTTTATGAAATGGTTGCCTCCGATGGCTCCGAGGTCCCCGTCGCCCGTGAACACCACGACGTCCAGCTCGGGCCTCGCGAGCTTCAGGCCACTCGCGAACGCGATCGCCCTGCCGTGGGTCGTGTGCAGCGCGTCAGCGTTGATGTACAGCGGTATCCTGGAGGAGCATCCGATGCCGCTCACGAACACGGTGGTGTCCAAGTGCCAGCCGAGGTCGTTGAACGCCCTGAAGAAGCAGTTCATGACCGTGCCGTTCCCGCACCCTGGGCAGAACACATGCGGCCACCGGTCCTTCCTGTAGAAATCGAACAGTTCCATCAGATCGCCCCCATCTCCCTGAGCTTGTGCCTGACCTCTCCAGGGGTCGGCGGGTCCCCGCCTATCTTGGTGAGCAGCTCGATCTTCTTGCAGCCGGCCTCGAGCGCGACCCTCTTGATGTCCCAGAACATCTGACCCAGGTTCATCTCGCACACGAGGATGTGGTCCGCCTTGCTCGCGACCTCCCTGATGGGTTCCTCGGGCAGCGGCCAGACGGTCTTGAGCCTCAAGAGGCCGATCCTGTCGTCGGCCGCGGCCACCTCGCGCGCGCCGAACGATGCAGAGCCATATGATATGATCATGTGTTTCGAGTCGGGGCACAGGAGGTCCCACTTGTTTATGTCCTTCCTGTTCCTGACGATCTTGTCGTTGAGCCTCCGGACCAGGTCTGAATGCACCTGCGGGTCCTCGGGCTCGATCCTAGCATCGGGCCGGTGGGTCATGCCTGAGACCGCCGCTTTGTGCCCCTTGCCGAATGTCGGGAACGGCGGGACGATGTCGTCCGGGACGTCGTAGGCCTCGTCCATCCTTCGGATACCCATCTCCTTCCTGTTGACGACCTTGATGTTGCTCGGGATTGTGAGGAGGCCCCGCATGTGGCCTATCTCGGCATCGGAGAGCAGGAACGTCGGGACCCTGTACTTCTCGGAGTAGTTGAACGCCTTGATCGTCAGGTCGAACATCTCCTGCACACTGGCAGGAGCGAATGCTATCACCTGGTAGTCGCCGTGGGACCCCCACTTCGTGGCCATCATGTCGCCCTGGGACGCCCTCGTGGGCTGTCCAGTGGACGGTCCGCCCCTCATGACGTTCACGATGACCATGGGCGTCTCCGTCATCGCCGCGTACCCTATGGTCTCCTGCATGAGCGAGAACCCGGGTCCGGATGTGGCGGTCATCGATTTCGCGCCGCCCCATGAAGCGCCGACGACGGCGGATATACATGCGATCTCGTCCTCCATCTGGAGGAAGGACCCGCCGACCTCTGGGAGCCTTCTTGCAAGCCCCTCGGCTATCTCAGTCGAGGGCGTGATCGGATACCCTGCGAAGAACTTCAGGCCTGCCGTGATCGAGGCCTCCGTGCACGCCTCGTTCCCCTGGACGAAATACTCACCTGGGGCGAGCGTCACTTCTTAGCCTCCTCTTCCTCTGGCTTCCACGATATGGCCTGATCAGGGCAACTGAGCGTGCACAGTTCGCATATGAGCTTCCCCTCACGCTTCCAGTTGTAACAGCTCTCGGGTGAGCTGACGACCGCTGCGAAGTAGCCGCGTTCGGATATGTCCGCCCCTTTGGAGTAGCATTTCTTGGGGCAGATGTAGACGCATATGTTGCATCCTTTGCAGTACTTCAGGTCTATGACTGTCCTCATCGTGCTCTTCCCGCGCCATCGGGAGTACGATATTTGAATGTTCTTGACATAAACGAATTCGCTACCAGCTTCACCAGCGCATGTGCGGACTTCTTGTCAGATTCACCGTCAAATTGCGGAAAACAGAACATTGACATAATGTGGGACCCGGTCGGCCGGTCGTATGTGCTTGGGAAAGGATTAATACGGACTTCTTATTAACTCGTTGTCGAGACGATGGACACCCTCCAGAATGAGATCCTCAGGCTGAAGGAAGAGAAGAACGCTGTGATTCTGGGCCACAACTACCAGCGGAAGGAGGTCCAGGAGATATCGGACTTTCTCGGAGATTCGTACGGCCTGTCCGTCCAGGCGAGCAAGACCAAGGCCAGGATCATAGTGTTCTGCGGCGTGGACTTCATGGCGGAGTCCGCGAAGATACTGAACCCTGAGAAGATAGTGCTCCACCCCAACCTGAAGTCCAAGTGCCCTATGGCCGGCATGGTGGATGTTAAGGGCCTCCGGGAGCTGAAGGCCGAGCATCCAGGCGCCCCGGTCGTTTCCTATGTGAACACGAGCGCGGATGTCAAGGCCGAGAGCGACATCTGCTGCACTTCCGCCAACGCGGTCAAGATAGTCCAGTCCCTTGAGGATTCCAAGATCATATTCGTCCCGGACACGAACCTGGGCTTGTATGTCCAGAGGTTCGTCAAGGACAAGGAGATAGTCTTCTGGCCAGGTTACTGTCCCACTCACATGGGCATCAAGGTGGCTGACCTTGAGACGCTCAGGGAGCAGCATCCGGCGGCCGAGATCCTGGTGCACCCGGAGTGCACACCAGAAGTGATTGAGATGGCCGACTTCGCATATTCCACGGAGGGCATCATCAAACACGTCACGAGCTCCCCCAAGAGGGAGTTCATAATAGGGACCGAGTCGAACATGCTCCACAGGCTCAGGAAGGAGGCGCCGGGCAAGGTGTTCTACGATGTGCCCAACGCCACATGCCCCAACATGCGTGAGATAACGCTGGAGAATGTGCGCGACTCCCTGGTCAAGACGCAGCACAAGATAGAGCTGCCAGCGGACCTCATCCGGAAGGCGAGGGTCCCGCTTGAACGGATGCTACGGGCCGGACGCTAGGCGCGGTCACTGCGACGCGATCTCCGACAGCGGGCCCAGGATGAAGTACGCTCCGAAGACTACCATGAGCGCCCCGCACGTCCCGAAGACCACCTCGTGCACCAGCGGCGTCCAGAGGTGTCTGCTCCTGAAGACCGCGAAGGACGTGAACGAGTACCACGCAAGGTCGCAGCTCCAGTGGATGATGGCGAACGCGACGACCACGATCGCCCCGAACTCCTCTGCCGTGAATATCAGGAGCGCGCCGACCGTGGCCCACCAGAGGAAGAAGTACGGGTTCACCGAGGTCGTCAACGCCCCGGCCGCCAGCGCGCTCTCAGGCAGGGAATCCTTGCCCGTGACGGCGATCTCCTTCCTCGCTCGCACCATCATGGCCCCCATGAACACGAGCAGCGCGCCACCCACGAGGCCGATGGCCAGCATGATCCGTTCGTCCTCGAACACGAACCCGAGGCTGAGGACGATCAGGGCCATGAGCGGGAACTCGATCAGCCCGTGGCCCAAGGCTATCTTGATGCCCGCCCTCTCGTCCCGGTATCCCTTGGCGATCGTCGCTGCGAGCACGGGCCCTGGCATCATCACGCCGGAGAACGAGATGACGACAGCCATCCCGAAGAAAACCCAGATGTTCTGAGTGATCGGGTCCACGCACCCTGAACGAGCAAGCCGGGATATAACCCGTGCGCCGCATGCGAGCCATGGGGCTGGGTAAAAATACTGGCAGTGCGCTTACGAGCCGAGCGTGATGAGAAGAGGGTCAGCTGAGGTCCCATGGACCCATGATGAGCCCTATGAGTGCTGAATCGCTCGAGAAGAAACGAAGGCCAGCACGGGCCTTAGCGCCCGTGCCGGCCAGAACCTTCACAGTTCGAAACCGTCGTAGTCCGTGTCGCAGATCCTCTTGAAGTATCCAAGCGGGTGCTGGCAGTTCGGGCATGTTTCTGGCGCCTCCTTGCCCTTGTGCATGTACCCGCAGTTGGTGCAGAACCAGACTTCCTCCTCGTCGGACTTGTACAGGGATCCGTCCTTCAGCCTGTCGAGCAGGAGCTGGTACCGTTTCGCGTGGTGATGCTCGATGCTTATGACGTGCTCGAAGAACTTGGCAGCCGCCTCGTTGCCCTCCTTGCGCGCGACCTCGGCGAACTCGGGATACATCTTGGTCCATTCGTGAGTCTCCCCTGCGACCGCCTTCTTCAGGTTCTCCTCGGTCGTGCCGGACATCTTGAGGAGCTTCATGATCACGTCGGAGTGCTCGTACTCGTTCTCTGCAGTCTCCTCGAATATCTTCCCGATCGCCTGGTGACCTTCCTTGTTGGCGGCACTGGCCCATTTCACATACTTGGCCCTGGCCTCGGTCTCTCCCGCGAGCGCAGCCTTAAGATTCTCTTCCGTCCTGCTCAAGATACCACTCACGGGAGCGAATGCGCTTCTCAGATATCAAAGAATCCGCGAACTGCCTGGACTAGTCGCAGACCTGATACTCAAATCCGATTGCTGCGACTGCGCGCTATAAACATCCAGACGACCAAGGGGATGGCAGCATTCTCTCTCTCGCTTTTTTCTCACGATTGCAGCGCAACTACGTAGTCTATGAACCTGCTGAGCGGCATTCCGTCATTCCAGCGCATTATCAGATTGCCTTCCTTCGAGGGCATGATCTTCGGGAGCCTCTGGTACACTGGCTTGAGCCTGCCGTTCAGTGGTCCCACGTCCAGTGTGAATATCCTCCACGCGTCGCCGCGCTGCCTCTTGTAACGGAAGGCGTAGATTGGCATCAGCCCGACCCTCCTGCAATCGTCTATCATCTCTTGGGCCTGGATCGCCAGCTTCTCGTTCCTGCTGAACCTGAGGACATCGCTCGTCGAGCTCTTGACCTCGATCGGGAGCGAGAGGCCCGCGCTGATCGCGACCAGGTCCACTCCCAGGGACCCTGCGCCTCTGACGACCATGAACGGCTTCTCCCGGATCCTGAGGTAGCCCATCCGTTCCATCGCGTCGCAGGTCTTCGTGACCCTGGCCAGGACGTCCTCATTGGCATTCAGGATGCCCTTGAGCTCACGCTCAAAAATCTTTCCCATCGCGTTCAGGTATGTATGTGGCTAGCGGGATATAAACGCTATCACTTCTCGCCGCAGTCATCCAGCGCGGTCCTGTCCAGCTCGTCGTGCAG
>DUKU01000002.1:8316-8647 GCA_013329135.1 Thermoplasmata archaeon | reverse complement strand
AGGACACGCCGAACGTCCCGGTCTAGCCTAGCCTTCGTCATTAGAGATGAACACATAGATGGAGTTTTGCATCTGCACGTCGCGTTCTTCGCAGTGCTGCATTCGGTGCAGTGACGGACTCTCATTGACCGAGTCTCGACACCATTATCCGATATCCGCTGACTATAGCGCTGACACTCTAATCACCTTAATATAGCATCAAGTGTGTTGGGGGAAAAGCGTTTGGGGATGGGACCAGCATCTTGCTGGCTTCCCGACTCAGAGTCAACCAAGGGGATAGATGGAGAGTGGTTGAAGCATGATATGGGGTAGAGGAATAACAGCGCTAGCT
>DUKU01000002.1:0-8229 GCA_013329135.1 Thermoplasmata archaeon | reverse complement strand
TAGCTTTGTGTGTATTGATGTTCTGTGTGGCTATCATCGCGCCTGTCGTTGGCGTAGGCCAGGTCGAAGGAGTCGCCGCGGACGAGATCACGATGACCGTTGGGACGCTTCAGGATCCAGGGACGCTCAACCCGTTCTCGATGACTCTCAGCATGGCATACACGATATCGTTCCTGATGTATGACACACTGAATTCGGTCGAGCCGGACCTTTCCAGCGGTCCGCAGCTCGCGAGAGAGTGGTACCATGACGACACCGGGACCATCTGGTACTACAACCTGTCTCAGGACTCCTACTGGCATGATAATGTCCAGGTCACTGCGGAAGACGTGGCATTCACGTTCAACCTGATCAAGGACAACAAGGACACCTGCGCTCTCTGGATCGACTATCTGGCCAACATCACCGAGACCGTGGCTGTCGACGACTTCACCGTGAGGGTCACGACGGAGGTCCCGAAGGCGACCATGCTCAGCCTGAACGTCCCGATTTTGCCGAAGCACATCTGGGAGAACATACCCGTGGATAAGCTGGACATGGCGGACTACTGGAACACCCAGTATTTCCCCACTGGGCCTGTCGGCTCCGGACCATTCATCCTGGATGAGTACGTGAGGGACGACTTCATCAGGATGTTGACTTACACGAACTACTCCATCGATTCCGCGGACTTCGACATACTGCTCTACAAGGTGTACACGGATGACACGTCGATGATCAACGCTCTGAACTCAGGCGACCTGGATGTTGCGACCAGCGTGCCAACAGATGCCTGGGACGCAACTCTGGCTGCGGACGACATCGATGGCCAGGCCGTCAAGGCCCTGTCCCTCTTCGAGCTCGGCGTCAACTGCATGCCTAAGGACTTGCGGGAGAACTTCAATCAGGCCAGCGAGAACCTGGAGATGAACAACGTTGCGGTGAGGCAGGCGATCGCGATGTGTGTCAACAAGGAGTACATCGTGACCACCATCCTGAACAACTTGGCCGAGCCGGGCAGTTCCCTCATCCCGACCGCGACGGATACGTGGCACTACGATGTGCCCGCAGAAGAGGTGTGGAACTTCGACATAGATGCCGCTAATACCCTCCTCGACTCCGCGGGGTATACGGCAGACGAGGACGGAGACGGCATCAGGGAGAATGCGTCGAACGGTGTCGAGCTCGACCTCATCTTCTACTACAGGAACGATGTCACAGTGGCAGACCAGTTGGCGGCCGAGGAGATAGCGACTTCGCTTGAGCAGGCGGGCATACTCGCGACTCCGCAGGGAATCACCGAGAGCACCCTGTACACATACTGGTACCAGGCGAGGTACGACCTGTACATCTGGGCTTGGGACACCGATGTTGATCCCTCGTTCATGCTGTCCGTGATGACGACCGACCAGATCCCCGACGATCCGACTGACTGGACCGCGTGGTCGGACTGCTTCTACGCGAACCCGTACTACGATCAGTTGTTCATCAAACAGCAGAACACCGTCGACGAGGATGAGAGGCAGGCGGTCATCTTCGAGATGCAGCAGATCTTGTACCGGGACTGCCCATACATCGTGCTGTGGTACCCGTTCGGTCTATACGCCTACAGGACCGACGTGTTCTACAACTTCCCTGACATGACCACATATCCGGGGAAGACACCTGGGTCGATGTGGTTCTTCTTCGATGTCATGATCATCGGAGGGAATACCGCTCCGTATGATGTCGACGCGGGAGAAGACCGGACTGTGATGGAAGGCACCGAGCTGTCATTCGTGGGTTCTGCCGCTGATGTCGAGACCCCGACCGAGTTGACCTTCGAATGGACCTTCGTCGAACCGGACCTCACAGAGAGCGTTCTCACGGGGGCGACTGTCGACTATACCTTCGAGAACATAGGTGAAGTCGCGGTCACATTGACTGTGGCGGACCCGGAAGGACTTGAGATGTCCGACGAGTTGACAGTGACGGTCATTGAAGTCCCGGAGGACGCTGGTTGGATAAATGGATTCGTGAAAGACCCGTCGGAGGCCCCGTTGGCGAGCGTGTCCATCACGAATGGCGTGTTGTCCGTCACGACCGATGAAGACGGGTTCTATAACCTCACAGCGTCCGAAGGCACATACACTGTGAACGCGAGCCTGGCGGGCTATGGTTCATCGGAGGCCGACGTGGATGTGGTCGTCAACGAGACCGTGTGGCAGAACTTCACGCTGGATGTGTCCGTCGGTGCTGTTGAGGGACATGTGTATGATGCGGTGACAGGCGACGGGGTAGCCAATGCGTCCGTGAAGCTCGTGGGTACCACAAAGATGGTTCTGACCGATGATGCTGGATACTACACCTTCGAGCAGATCACGCCAGGTTCGTACACGCTGAACGTGACAAAGACGGGATATGAGTCGAACCAGACAACGATTGAGATCGTCGCTGGCGAGACCGCGTTGGGGGACATGAACCTCGAACCTGAGGTCAACCCATCAGGCGGTGGCATTAGCGGAACGACGCTTGCCATCATCGGCGTCGTAATCGCTGCAGCAATCGCTGGCGTCGTCGCTGTGACCATGATGAAGCGCAAGAAGGCCGCACAGCCGCCAGAGCCGCCCCCGCCAACCCAATGAGCAAGGTGCTGAGAGCTCAAACCCGAAGAAACCCCTTTCATTTGATTCACTTTCCGAAAATGTGATATCATGATGTATAGACCCGACGATGCATGGATGGGGCGGTGACCGGATGCGGAACTTGCGCACGGTCCTTACTCGGAAGATATTCAACTCTCTCATCACCATATTTCTTGTCCTGATCCTCAACTTCTTCCTGTTCAGAGTGATGCCTGGGAATCCCCTCCAATTCATCGTGCCCCAGAACCCTGAGATACCCGATGAGTTCAAAGATAAGATAATCGAGAAGTACGGGCTGGATGAACCCCTCCACATCCAATTCTTCACGTACATGTCGAGGACCCTTCAATTCGACTTCGGCGATTCTTTCATCTATTCAGGTACTCCCGCGATGGATTACGTCATGAGTAAGATGGTCTATACCCTCATACTGACGGGCACGTCTTCGATATTCATGGTTGTGATCGGCATGCTCATCGGCATCATATCTGCCTGGAAGCGCGGGAGCCTGTTCGACACGGGGTCGTTGTCGTTCTCGTTGTTCTTCTATGCGATGCCGACATTCTGGTTCGCCCTGATGCTCATCGTCGTGTTCTCCACGGGACTCAAGTGGCTCCCGTCGGACAGCGCCCTGACATATGGAGAACAGCTTGAGTTGACTTGGAGCTGCTTCGTCGACCTGTTACGGCACTTGATCCTACCGGTCATCAGCCTCACTGTCGGCAGCATAGCTGCTTTCTCGATAATCATGCGAGGGTCGCTCATAGACGTCATGACGGAGGAGTACATCACGACGGCGAGGGCCAAGGGCCTGTCCGAAGGCAGGGTCCTCAAGGACCACGCAGTCCCCAACGCCATGCTGCCAATGGTCGCGCTAATCGCAATCGACCTAGCGTTCGTCGTGGGTGGCGCGTTCCAGACTGAAGTCGTCTTCAACTACCCTGGTATCGGGTACGCGACCATCGAGGCGACGCTCAAACAGGACTACCCGATACTCCAGGCCGCATTCTTCCTCATAGCAGTGGTCGTCATCGCCGCGAACTTGGTGGCCGACCTTCTGATGGTGTACCTTGACCCGAGGGTCAAGATGGAGTGATCATCATGAAGAGCACACCTGTGGAATCCAAGAGTCATGGGCCTGTCGAGCACGGTAGGTTCGGAATGTCCGAGCCGACCGTTGAGAAGCTCAAACTCTACAAGAAGAAGGTGACACAGACCTGGCGCGTCTACCGGAAGAACTGGATGGGCATGCTGGGCCTGGGAATCCTGACGTTCTTCCTAGCCATGGCCGTGTTCGCCCCTCAGATAGTCTGGATGCTCTCTGTGATCGGTGGATGGGACCACGCCTACGATCCATTCGAGCAGGTCTCGACGACTCGGCTCGTCACTCCGCCGTCCCCTGAGCACTGGCTCGGAACGGACATCCGGGGCTATGACATTCTGACAAGGGTCATCTACGGCAGCAGGGTCTCGCTCGAGATAGGTCTCGTGGCCACCATCGTGTCGATGGGGCTGGGCACGGCTGTCGGGCTTCTGAGCGGCTTCTGGGCCGGGTGGAGGGACGAGGTCATGATGAGGATCACAGATGTGTTCCTCGTGCTTCCGTGGCTTGTGCTCATGATCGTGTTCGCTGCGGTCCTGCCTGGAGGCGCTAGCGTAGGCAAGGTCGTTTTCGTCATAGGCATCACGGGGTGGTCAAGTACCGCCAGGATCGTGCGGGCTCAGGTGTTCTCTCTCAAGGAGCGGGCGTTCATCGAGCGAGCCAGGGCGATAGGCGCCGGGGACTACTACATCGTCCGCAAGCACATCTTCCCGAACGTGTTCCCTCTCGTGTTCGCGAATTCGATCCTGACCGTTGCTCTCTCTATCCTGTCCGAGAGCACACTCAGCTACATCGGCCTTGGACCGATGGCGAACCAGGTTGTGACATGGGGCAACATGTTGCAGGACGCTGATGATGGCAAGGCCATCCTGAATGGGCTCTACCTATGGATCCTCGTTCCAGGCATGTGCATCGTGTTCCTGGTGCTCGCGTTCACGTTCATTGGCTATGCCATGGACGAGATATACAACCCGAAGCTGAGGAAGAGATAGCGAGCGCGTCTGCCATAGCTGGCCGTGGCGTCAGGGGGCGCCTCGGACCCTGGCCCCCTTCGACTCTGAGATCAGGAGGGCCACGCTCATCACGGACGAGAGCAGTTCCATCCACTTCAGCGCGACCGTGTCCGGTAGCTTCCCCGCGGTCGTTCCCGAGAACTCCAGCCATCCCACGACCTCCTTGTTCCTGCCGAATATCCACACGTCGAAGTAATCACCCTCGATGCTGTCGTCGACTGAGAGCCTTCTCGACTCAAGCATCATGGGTCTGCTGAAGGTTGCGTCCTCGCCTTCCCCGTACGGGTTGTCTTCGGCCAGAAAGAGGCTGGTGTACTTGCTTATCTCCCTCGCTTTGTACACAGTGGGGTTGACGTACTCGTCCGACCTGTAGGTGATGCCGCAATGGGCGTCCCACGCCTCTTTCCTCAGACCGGCCTGATACTTGTACTTGAAGAGTCTGTCCTGCCGATCGAGCAGGGCGACGGTCACCTCCCTTATCCAGAGCCGTCTCCGGATCAGGTTCAGGGCGTCGTTCATGAACGCATCGAGGTCGAACTCCCGCCGTTGGAAGTGCTCGAACAGGGTCTGGACGCCGTCCAGCGCCTTCTGGTTGAGGTCCTTCTGGGAGTAGAGGTAGTCGAGCCGCATCTTCCTCGCGATCTCATCAGGATTGACACTAGATGTGGGTCGCTGGTTCACCCCGATGAACCCTACCATCAAGGGCAGGATTACTGTGATGCCCGTTCGAATCGACGTGTCTCCTCACCTTCCCGCTGCGAACCACGAGAGTGTTCCCCGGTACATGCCAATTGTGGCGTGATTGTTCGGCACCTGAGTTGATTCCCGATGGCCCGAGGAGGTAAAGGACGTGCGTGGTCAGACGACGCAGGGCCGGTCCCTAGAGCTGCTCACATCCACGCGCGCGGATCTTCCTGCGACATGCCGCCTGATTAGGGAAGGACGACCAACGGTCAGAGTCCCCTCTTGCCGAGAGGGCCCACGCTACGACAGTAATGAAGAAAAAATTAATCGGCTGGAATTACATACTAGGTTTGTGTCTTAACAGAGCACATCTCAAAGGCCTTGAACCGCTAGGGTTTAGTACCTTCTTGGCGGCCTGTGCTTCTGGTAACACTCTTTGCAGTACACTGGCCGGCCCTCTGTGGGCTTGAACGGCACCTGTGTCTCTGCACCACAGTCAGAGCACTTGGCGGAGTGCATCTCTCTTGGCCCTCCAAATCCGCGGTCTGACCTGCGTGGTCGGTTGTCCACTTACGCATACCTCCTGTTGAACTCCTTGGCTGCGTTCTCGCGGCTCAAGGCAATACCGGTCAGGGCGTTCTACTATATCATATCGTCGCATCAAACACGCCTCTATGGGGCATGTGTAAGTGCACTCTTCATTCCTTACTGGACCTGGGCTGACACGGGGTCAGAGCCAGCGCTCCGTGTCGTACTCGAATATGACCTTCCTGCAGGTCCTGCACCTGTCGGCGGGGACTGCGGCAGGATGTCCGAACCTGGACAGAGGATCGCCTGAGTATGCCATTACCCGGGGCTTGTGTCCATACCATTCGAGCCGCGTGAAGACGTTCACGAACCACTGGTCTGCGGCGATGAAACCGTGCTCCATCTCCTGACCGCATTTCGGGCACTGCATCGAAGCACCTCATCCTTCGGATTGTCCTCATCCATGAAGAAGTTATTTGTAGAATCCCTGGGGGCGTTGGTGCCCTCATGTGCCCGCACGCGTTCATTCCTGAGGCGGACACATCTGAATATGAGCTGTTGAGGGCGGAGTGGTTGAGTGGCGTGGATGTGACATGGGGTTCTGCGGGACCTCGTGGTCCATCATGGCCTACAGCCGACTTGAATGTCTTCTCAGCATGCAGATGACACGAGTCGATGACAATCACAGGGCCATCGATTGCGGACAAGACATCGAAATGCTGGACCGTGTGGGGAACACTACTTGACCTAGCCAGTAAGTTGGGTGAAGTCGTCAATCAGCGCGGAATTGACCGGAGCTAAACCTTTTCGCCTTTGCGACAATTCCTATCTAGTCGGCAGGCAAAGTTCTTGATGGCATTCACAGATTGGGAGCCTATGGACTCAGCTGACCTGGCGGAGGTTATCGGGAGGAAGATCCAGCTTGAAATCATGCTCAATTGGGACCTGAAAATTCCCGAGGCCACCATATCAAGGATGCTCAACGCTGACCGTGATGAGATAAAATATCTTGTTGACCTCGACTCGCCAATAACCTTCGAACCTCACAGAAAGGGTTCTCCGTATTCTCCGTATTCCTCGCTCCCCAAAATGATTGAGTAGACAAGCAGACAATCTATCTCGTCCAGGCTATCGAGGCTTCCGTCGCTGACAAATGACTCGGTGAACGGTTGCCCGAAGTAATGTTCGCAAAAGTCAGAGGAGCCAACGCAGTCTATCATCTCGTTTGACATACCATCATCATCGTAGACATAGATTCTAAAGACGAATTGGTCCTGGTTCTCCGGGATGTCTACCATCACGCTGAAAGGATCTCTGACATTCTCAGTGTTTGAGAATACTCCACTAATCTCAATCTCGTCGAATGTTGACATAGGGTTCGATATAGGGTAGTCCTCCCCGATGGATGTCAGAATTATGAAGTAAGGGTCTCCAAGTGTGCCATCTTCATCCGCACCCGTATCGGCCGTTCCATCTCCAATATACAGGTCGATGGAAATCCAGACAACCGCATTTCCGTAGTCAATGAGGTCCTCGTTGTCTCCGACACCGTCAGAGTCGTTGTCAGTCCATTCCGCAGGATCGTCCGGGAAAACATCCGTGGAATCAGCAACCCCCTCTCCGTCACTATCTCGGATTGAATCGCTCCATGAGTAATCCGCATTGAAGTACACGCATACAAGCAGGGGTCCGAGTATGATGGCAATGACAACGATAGCTACTATTACTGTGAATCGACTTGTGACTCTCCGAGTCTTCTCAATCCCCTTCATGGATTGCATGTCCGGGAGTTTTTCTCCACATTTGGCGCAGAACTCGATTTGTTCTGGATTCTCATTTCCGCACTTCGGGCACTTCATTGCCAATTCCCCGCAACTCATTTCCAAATAGCGCTGGATGGCTTAAGGGCTTCTATTCGCCTATGGCCTTTTCCCAAGAGATTCAATTAGTGAGAGCTTCACCCCAGCGAAATTTCAGTGGTCACTCCTATAAAGTACGATGTGATGTTCGGGTTGATGGATGTCCATGCAAACGGTAAATGCTACCCAATCCCTGGGATGATCTTATGTATGGAGGACCACCGCCACGCTAGATCCGAGCTTCGAATACGGAGACTTCAGCCCAGCTGGCAAATGCTAGAGTGTCGACCATTATGGGTGTGAAGGGGATCTTCGTAGTCATCGCCATATTCATCGCATTCTTTGGGTTGCTGTACATCCGTGAAATGCGTCTATGAATGCTGTGTGATTGTCCTTCAAGAAGCCGCAAGTAATCGAGGTTAGCCAGCAAAATGGTGGAC
>DUKU01000025.1:3620-4329 GCA_013329135.1 Thermoplasmata archaeon | reverse complement strand
GTGGGGCGCGTAAACCTCTTAGATATGTCAGGATCACACCAACGAAGTGACGGACACAGGATAGTACTCGTGGAGGGCTTTGAATGGAGAAGGCGGTTATGGTGATAGGAGGGGGGATCGCGGGGATACAGGCGTCCCTGGACCTCGCCGAGAAGGGACTGATCGTCCATCTGGTGGAGAAGACCCCCAGCATAGGCGGCAGGATGGCTCAGCTGGACAAGACCTTCCCTACGAACGACTGCTCTATATGCATACTCGCGCCGAAGATGGCTGACTGCTTCAGCCATCCGAACACCAACGTGATCACGTATGCGGAGGTCGTCGGGGTCGAGGGGAGCGTCGGCAATTTCAAGGTGAAGGTGCTCAAGAAGGCCAGGTACGTCGACGAGACGAAGTGCACTGGTTGCGGCGAGTGCCTCGAGAAGTGCCCGAGCAAGGCCGAGAACGACTACGAGATGGGCCTTACAACGAGGAAGGCCATCTACATACCGTTCATGCAGGCAGTGCCCAGGGTCATGACGATCGACAAGGAGCACTGCCTGAAGCTGACCAAGGACAAGTGCGGCAACTGCATGAAGGCGTGCAAGAGGGGCGCCATCAACTACGAGATGAAGGACCAGATCCTCGAGGTCGAGGTGGGCGCGATCATAGTCGCCACGGGCTTCGATGTCTGGGACCCGACGTCCTCGACGGAGTACGGCTACGGCAG
>DUKU01000025.1:0-3438 GCA_013329135.1 Thermoplasmata archaeon | reverse complement strand
GGACACATACAGAGGCGCTCCGACAAGGAGAGGCCGAAGAAGATGGCGTTCATACAGTGCGTCGGCTCAAGGAACCCGCAGGTCGGGCACCCGTACTGCTGCTCCGTGTGTTGCATGCACTCCACGAAGGAGTCCATGCTCGCCAGGGAGCACTACGACGACATCGAGTCGACCATATTCTACAAGGACATGAGGGCCTGCGCGAAGGGCTTCTACGAGTACGTCGAGAGGGCCAAGCGCGACTATGGCGTCAGGTACATCAACTCCGACGCCACGGTCCAGGAGAACCCGGACAACCACAACCCTGTCGTCGTGTTCGACGTGGGCGGGAGGCAGCAGTCCGAGGAGTTCGACCTGGTCGTGCTCGCCACGACCCTCGTGCCGAAGAAGGAGACGGCGGAGCTCGCGAAGCTCCTCGGGATCAAGGTAGACGAGTTCGGCTTCCTCGAGTCGGCCGACAGGATACTCGGTCCGGGCAGGACCGTCAAGCCCGGCGTATACCTCGCGGGTTACGCCGCGGGACCGGCAGACATACCGGAGTCCGTCGCCCAGGGTTCGAGCGCGGCCGCCAAGGCGGTCGAGGCCATAGCCCAGGCGGGGGGATGATCCACATGACTGACAAGAAGGCCAACGAGAACGACAAGCCCAGGATCGGCGTGTTCGTGTGCTCCTGCGGGAGCAACATCGGCGGGTTCGTGGACGTGCCCTCCGTGGCGGACTACGCCAAGACGCTCCCCGATGTCGTGTACGCCACCCAGAACATGTACACGTGCGCCGAGGACGGGCTGAGCAACATCAGGGAGGCCATCAGGAAGCACAACCTGAACAGGGTCATAGTCGCTAGCTGCACGCCGAGGACGCACGCGCCCCTGTTCCAGGCGACCTGCGAAGGCGCAGGCCTGAACAAGTATCTGTTCACGTTCGTGAACATCAGGGAGCACTGCTCGTGGGTGCATATGAAGGAGAAGGACC
Organism: Thermoplasmata archaeon; assembly: GCA_013329135.1. Classification (GTDB taxonomy): domain Archaea; phylum Thermoplasmatota; class Thermoplasmata; order UBA10834; family UBA10834; genus UBA9653; species UBA9653 sp9653u. Next base: position 2,466 of record DUKU01000025.1, on the reverse strand, counting down.
TGGCATCGAAGAAGGCCAAGGACCTCATCAGGATGGGCGTCGCGAGAGCGAGGCTGCTCATACCCCAGGAGGAGGCCAAGGTCGAGGTCGAGCCCGTGGGGCTCGTCATAGGCGGCGGCGTGAGCGGCATGTCCGCCGCGGCGTCGATGGCCGACATGGGCTTCCAGGTGCACCTCGTCGAGAAGGACGGGGAGCTGGGAGGGTTCGTCAGGCTCCTGAACAACCTCTATGTCACGGAGAAGGGCGCGGCAGAGACCATCGCGCCCCTGATAGCCAAGGTCAAGGGGCACAAGAACATCGTACTGCACCTCAACTCGACGGTCAAGAGCGTCGAGGGGTTCATCGGGAACTACACCGTGGGCATAGCACCCAAGGGCGGCGAGGAGAAGAAGTCCAAGGTCGGGACGATCGTCGTCGCGACCGGGGCCCTCGAGTTCGTGCCCGAGGGGCTGTACGGCTACAACCAGTACCCGAACGTGGTCACATTGACCGAGTTCGAGATACTGTGCAAGAGGAAGACCCTGCCCAAGCTCAAGAGCGTGGCGTTCGTGCAGTGCGTCGGGTCGAGAGGCCAGAAGATGTCCTACTGCTCCAGGATCTGCTGCAACGTGGCGATCAAGAACGCCATCAACATCGTGGACAACTACGAGGGCATGCTCGGCGTCATGGAGAAGGAGGGCACCCTGATCGACAAGATCCCCCGCCAGAAGAAGGCGACCGACGAGATACTCGAGCGGAGGCGCAGGAGGCGCGGCCGCGGGTCGGAGGGAGAGGGCGACGCCGAAGAGGTCAAGCTCGGGCCGTCCGACAAGATCGAGGTCACCGTGTTCAACAGGGACGTCATGTCGTACGGCGTGGAGCATGAACTCACATACAACAAGGCCAGGGAGAAGAGGGTCAAGTTCGTCAGGTATACGGTCGACCATCTGCCCAAGGTCTTCATGGAGGACAACCAGCTGAAGATCACGTACTTCCACGAGACGCTGAAGCTCGAGAGGACCATGCCTGTGGACATGGTCGTGCTCTCGACCCCGCTCGTGGCACAGCCAGACGCTGGCGACCTGTCGAAGATGCTCAAGGTACCCTTGGGACAGGAGGGTTTCTTCCTCGAGGCGCATGTGAAGCTGAGGCCTGTGGACTTCGCCACGGACGGCATATATGTCGCGGGGACCTGCAAGGGCCCGGCCGACATATCCGAGTCCGTCATCCAGGGGTCGGCCGCGGCCTCGAGGGCCGCCATACCCATGGCCAAGGGGTATGTGCAGGCTGAGGCGCTGTCATCCGTGGTCGACGAGACCAAGTGCACTGGGTGCGGCACATGCATAGAGGTGTGCCCGTACGGCGCGCTGAGGAAGAACGAGAAGGGCTTCGCCGAGGTCATCATCGCCGCCTGCAAGGGCTGCGGGTGCTGCGGCGCCACATGCCCCGAGGGCGCGATCAGCATGACGAATTACACGGACGCGCAGCTGCTCGCTGAGGCAAAAGCCTCGCTCGACGAGGAGGTGTGAGACATGGCTGACAAGACTTCGGGCGAATGGGAGCCGAAGGTCATAGGCTTCCTGTGCAACTGGTGCTCGTACGCGGGCGCGGACCTGTGCGGCGTGAGCAGATACCAGTACCCGACCAACATACGGGCCGTGAGGGTCATGTGCTCGACCAGGATCAGCCCGCACCTCGTGCTCGACATATTCAAGGCCGGGGCGGACGGCGTGCTCCTGGGCGGGTGCCACATAGGCGACTGCCACTACATCACGGGGAACTACTACACGGAGAAGAGGGTCAGGCTCATGAAGCGCCTCCTGGAGGAGAGCGGGCTCGAGGCTGACAGGCTCAGGCTCGAGTGGGTCTCCGCGTCGGAGGGAGAGAAGTTCTCCAAGATCGTGACCGAGTTCACCGAGCATGTCAGGAAGCTCGGGCCGAGCAAGGTCAAGAAGGACGAGAGCCTGATGGCCAGGGTCGCCGCGGCGGATGACGCGTCCGAGACCTTCAGGCTCAGGGCGCTCTCTGGCAAGGAGTTCGGCCTGGTCACGAAGGGGAACGTGTACAACAACAAGCTGGACCCGGCGGAACTCGACAAGATAATCGACTCGGCCACGGAGGAGGAGTTCGAGAGGAGCCTCATACTCGAGCTGTCCAGGACCAAGCCCAGGTCCGTCAAGGAGCTGGGCGGGATCATGGAGTTGCCCACGGACAAGGTCCTGAGGCACATCGTGGTCCTGAGGCAGAAGAACATGATAACGATGGAGCACCCCGAGGGGTTCACTCCAACATACAAGACCATCGAGATCGGAGGTGAACAGTGATGGCCACTACTGACAAGATCGGCGCCGTCATGGTCGTGGGCGGAGGCATATCGGGCCTCCAGTCCGCGCTGGACCTGGCTGACTCAGGGTACAAGGTGTACCTCATCGAGAAGCAGCCGAGCATAGGCGGCGTCATGGCACAGCTGGACAAGACCTTCCCGAC
>DUKU01000036.1 GCA_013329135.1 Thermoplasmata archaeon | reverse complement strand
GACGTAAATCCTGCAGCCCGTGGCGTTCTTCAGCATCTGGATCATCGAGCCGTTCTTGCCGATGACCCTCGGGACCTTGGAAGGCGATATGTCCAGGATCATGCCGCCCGTGAGCTTCCTGAGCCCGTGCTCCTTCATGGAGACCTGGATACGCCTCGTCTCGTCTATGCCCACGACCTTGAGCAGCACGACGTCCCCGGGCACCATGAACTTGCTCGTCTCGCCGAACTCCACCCTCCAGGGCACCTCGTTCACATGTAACGGGGCCGGGTACGGTGCGTTGATGTCGACCAACCAGTTCGACGCGCTCACGTCCTCTATCTTTCCGACGACCATGTCGCCCCGCTCGGGCATGTACTGCCCTGAGAGCGGCACGACGCCCACGGTGTCCTGTCGGACGGTCTTTATCCCGAGCAGCGCGGCGAATATGTTGCGCCCCTCGATGTAAGTGCCGGGTCCGGCCCTCTTGCCGGAACTGTCCAACAGGTCTCCAGGTACCACTATCTCTCTTGAGACCTCTTTAGAATCGCTAGCCTGCATCTGACTCACTCTTGCCTAGAGTCGCGATAAACACTCTGCTAGCACGGCCCTGGACTTACACAGCGTCCTTAGGCCCGCAGCGCATTTACCATCTTCTCTCTTCAAAAGCCCAAAACGCATCCCCTGCTTTAATCTTTTGGTATCACCGGTGCGGTCCCGTCACCTGATGCCAGGCGTGCGCCGCCGGGTCCAAGACCAGCCCGTGTCCCTCGGATTCAGTGCGCGCCCTTGAGGACCTTCGTCTCGGCCTCGCCGTGGGTCCTGTTGCTGATCTTCTCGGCGAACTCGGTCTGGAGGCCCGCGGGCATCTCGATGACACCGATCCACGAGCCGTCCTTCTGCCACTCCTCCTTCGTCACCTTGCCGAAGTGCTTGAAGTCCTCGTAGCAGCGGCCGTAGTTCTCGCCCGATACCCTCACCGCGATCCTTACCTTGTCGAACTTTATGGGTATGAGCGGCCTCAGGGCGTCCATGATTGCGGGCACCTGCGCCTCGACCGACTTGAACGGGTCTATGTGGCACCGGGCCTCCTCCATGGCCGTCTCGATCCTGGCTGGCGGATGCGGGCCGCCGGTCTGCGGGTTCATGGCGTTGCGGGCGATGTACTCGACGACCCGCTTGCGCTTGTTCTCCTGCATGATCTTGCGCTGCTCGGTCGTCAGCTGAACTTCGCCCTTGAGTATGATGACCTTCGCGACCTCCGTCGGGTCCATCGTGCCGAAGACCTGCTTGATCTTGTCGTCGGGCGCGCGGGTCCCCTTCTTGGCGTTCTTGAAGATCGTGTCGATGACCATGTTGTCCAGTAGGTCGACCTCCTTGCCGTCCTTCATCTTCTGGACGACGGCTGGGTCGATCAGTATCTCGAAGCTCTCGCCGTGGGACTCGAACCTGGCTACAATCGCTTCTTCCAGATCGACCATGGGACCACTCTCACGTGGCCAGCTTCTTGACGTAGGCCTCCACTTCGGCGTCCGAGAGCCTTCTGAAATTCTCGTCCTTCTTCACGAGGCCTATCTCGACGGCCTTCGTGTTGAGGTTCTCCTCGGTGGCCTTCGCCAGGGCCTTGAGGCCCAGGAGAATCGCTCCGTCCTGGGTCATGTCCTCCTGATACTCCTCCTCGAAGACATCCATGATGGCGTTCTTGCCCGCACCTATGGATCCGGCCTTGTACGACACGAGCGCGCCGCTCGGGTCCGTCTCGAACAAATGGCAGCCCTGCTCGTCCACGCCAGCCACTAGGAGCGCGGTCCCGAAGGGCCTTACGCCACCGTACTGCGTGTAGTTCTGCTTGTAGTCGCACAATCTCTTGACCAGCGTCTCGAGGTCGACCTTCTCCGCGTAAGTGACCTTGTTGATCTGGGCTATGACCCGCGCGTAGTCCACGAGGACCCTCGCGTCGGCCACGAGCCCGGATGTGGCGCAGCCGATGTGCTCGTCTATCTGGAATATCTTCTCGATCGACTTCGACTCGATGAGCTTGCTCGCGATCCTCTTGTCGACGATGAGCGCGACGCCGTCCTTGAACTTCAGGCCGACCGTGGTCGTGCCCCTCTTGACGGCCTCCCTCGCGTACTCCACCTGGAACAGTCTGCCATCGGGTGAGAAGACGGTTATCGCTCTGTCATACGCCATCTGTCCTGGCTGCATTTACCTTACACCTCTTGAGGCTGACATAGTCACGGCTAGATGTGAATGCCGAGGCTGCCTAACGCGGTCGCCTGTATAAAGGTTTTTCGCGTTTCTGAAACGGGTGCGTCATGCCATCTGGCCACGCTGGCAAGACGGTTCGCGGCGCGCTTCATTCCCAAGTCTTCCGCGCGACCGATTCCTTCCTCAGGTATCTCTCCTTGAGCGTCTTGATGGTGCCCGAGGTCTGGAGTGTCTCCACCCTGCAAGCCTGTCCAGCGACCCTGTCGACCGAGGCGAGCAGCGAGATCGCATCGTCCTTGAGCATGTGCGGGACCTTGAGTATGGCCACTTCAGGCTCGTAGACGGTTATCCTGAACCCTCCGTCCATGGAGGTCCCTCTAGCCCTGTTGATAAGAGACGATAGGAAATCGTTTCTGGCGAAAGGGCCGCCCTCAGAGACCCTGAAGGCGATGTATCTCCACCTCTCGCCAGGCGCCTTCTTCGGCATGACAAGCGCTCAGCGGACGAACTCGACGCCGTGCTTAGAGCTCGGCTCGATCCATTCCTTGGGCATCAGGTCCGGGGTCTTCACGCCCGTCAGGACGACCATGATCCTGACCAGACCGGCCAGCGCCGGGTCGACGCTGCATCCCCATATGATCCTGGCGTTCGGGTTGATCCTCGCGTTAACGAGCTCAGCGGCCTTCTCGGCTTCGGACACCGTCATGTCGAGCCCGCCCGTGACTCTGATGAGCGCTCCCCTCGCGGTGCTCAGGTCGATCTTCCCCAACAGGGGCGACTCGAGCGCCTGCATCGCCGCGGAGTCTATCCTGTCGCCTTTGCCAGTGGACTTGTTCGTCGCCTCGCCCATGCCTATCAGCGCGACGCCACCGTTCTTCATGATGGTCATCACGTCGTTGAAGTCGAGGTTCACGAGCCCAGGCTTGGTGATTATCTCTGTTAGGCCCTTGATGGATTCCATCAGGACCTCGTCGGCGACCCTGAATGCTGCGTCCAGCGGGAGCTTCGGGACCAGTTCGAGGAGCTTGTCGTTCGGTATCACCGCGGTCGTGTCGCAGTTCATCTTCAGGCGCTCCAGGCCCTTCATCGCGTTCTCCCAGCGCACCCTCCCTTCAGCCTTGAACGGGAGCGTGACTATGCCTATCGTGAGTGCCCCGGCCTCGCGGGCCATCCTCGCAACGACCGGCGCTGAGCCCGTGCCAGTGCCACCGCCCATGCCCGCGGTCACGAAGACGATGCTCGAACCCTTGACATACTGCTTCAGCTCATCCTCGGATTCCGCAGCGGCCTTCTCTCCGACCTCTGGCAGGGCGCCCGCGCCCAGTCCCCTGGTCAGGGTCCTGCCGAGCAGCACCTTGTGCGGTGAGTGTACGTGCAACAGGTGTTTGGCGTCAGTGTTCGCGGCAACGATCTCGGC
>DUKU01000130.1:5126-7280 GCA_013329135.1 Thermoplasmata archaeon | reverse complement strand
GACAGTGGGCATCATGCCGATGCAGGGACGATATCACGCGATCATTGACCCCGTCCACGATCCATTCACGCATGAAACACTTGTACTTCCCCAACGGGGTCCAGTCAACTCTCCAAAACCGTTAAGTGCTGCATGAATATTGACCATCGTAGAAACACGTGCCAGTCGTGGAGATGACCGCATGAGACGGGACAAGTGTACCAACATCCTGCTGATAGCCATCCTAGCGCTCTCGCTCTCGATCGCCTGCGGCTCGGCAGCGGCCGAGCAACCGGAGTTCATCCAGATAATCGATGTCGACACTTACGAGAAGACGCTGCGTGCGGGTGAGTCTGTCACCTACAACTGGACTATACGCAACATCGATTCCGTCGCGGACCTCACCATATCGGCCGAGGTACGCTTGGCCAATGATGGATGGACCGCGGAGCTGAGCGCTTACGAGTTCACGCTGGCCCCGGGGGAACTCACATCGGTCACTGCCACCGTGCACGCGCCGTTCGAGAAGGGTGACGCCACTTCGAACCTCACCGTCGTGTTCGACGTCTTCGAGGACGGATACCTGGTGCAGGTCGCGTCCGTGAGCGCCTCGACGGAGATCCTAGGGGCGTTCGGGAGCGCGAACAAGGTCCTCGGACTTTTCGATAACCCTCTGCCGTCGCCGTTGGACAACGAGTGGGGCATCTTCCTCCTCGACGTGGTCCTCTGGCTCGGCATCGCGCTCGGCATCGCATACATCATGGACGCGGTCGCGTACGGGTTCACCCGCAAGACGACCACCATGCTGGATGATATCATCCTCGGGATCATCCGCACACGCATGCTCCTGCTTGTGTTCGCGTTCGGGGTGGTCAACTCCCTCGACGCGCTCCACGAGCACATACCGCTTGACCTCAGGGACCTTGTCCTGACAGCATACAGCGTCGTTGTCGTGCTGGTCATCTTCTACCTGGCGTACAAGCTGTTCAAGCAGATCCTGGTCTACTATGGCAAGATAATCGCCAAGAAGACCACCAGCAACATCGACGACGTCCTCATCCCGGTCGTGGAGAAGGTCGGGGTGGTGGTCATAGGCATCGCAGCGCTCGGGTATGTGCTGGACATCATGAGCGTCGACCTGACCATGTTCGTGGCGGGCGGTGTCGTCATCTCGATGGTCCTCGCCTTCGCCGCCCAGGAGACCATATCCAACTTCTTCAGCGGCATATTCCTCCTCTTGGACAGACCGTTCGCCGAGGGAGACATGATCATACTCTCAGACGGCGATTGGTGCGATGTGAGAAGGATCGGTCTGAGGACCACTCGACTATACAGGCTCTCGGATGCGACGATGATCTCCCTGCCGAACAACAGGCTCGTCAACGACAAGATCGTCCGGGTGAGCAACGTGACAGACCCCGCAAGGGTCAATGTCGACGTCGGTGTGGCATACGGTTCCGACCCGAAGAAGGTCAGGAAGACTATCACGAAGGCCATCGAGGCGTGCCCCTATGCCCTCCTGAAGGACGAAGCGCGCAAGCCGATCATAATGTTCGACAGCATGGGCGATTCGGCCCTGCTCTTCAAAATCATATGCTGGATCAATGACAACACCAAACGCGTGGAGGCGAAGGACAATCTCGTCGAAGAGATATACCTGAAGCTCACAGAGGCAGGCATCGAGATACCGTTCCCGCAGAGGGTCGTCACGATCAAGAAAGAATGAGAGCCCGAAGGAGGGACATCGGATGGTGGAGGAAAAACCGATAAGCGATATCCGGGTATCGGATGTGCTCGACAGAGCGGCCAAGACCGTCAGCCCGGCCACCGTGCGCACGGATGCGACCTTGCGCGAGGCGGTCGAAGCTATCGTCAAGGACAGCGAGACCAGGAAGGTGTATGTCCTCACAGACGACGGAAAGCTCGCGGGGACCATCACACTCGAGGTGCTCCTGAGGCACGCAGGATACAGATTCGGCGTTCGGTCGGCGGGGATGACATCGTTCCTGAGGATGCTGGCTGAAATCACCGATGACAACGTCAGTGAAGTCATGACCAAGCCGATAAAGGTCTCGAAGGACGAACTCCTGGTCAACGCCACGAAACTCATGGTGGAGCACCACCTGAACGACCTCCCAATCGTGGATGGGGACAACAAGCTCGTGGCGGAGCTGG
>DUKU01000130.1:3845-5078 GCA_013329135.1 Thermoplasmata archaeon | reverse complement strand
GACAACAGGCTCGTGGCGGAGCTGAACGGCATCGACATACTACGGCTCAGCGTACGACGAGGGGAGTAGCTCGCCGGCTAACGGACCGTGCTGGACGCACAGGGACATGGAATCACAGCACAGGATGATCGATACATGCGCGAAGACCTGATACACCCGTTCGGAGACCACGCCCACTGGACCGAGGGGTTCCGCTTCGACTTCTATGACAGGGCAAGAGACCTGTGCGGTCTCATGGAAATCGTGCTGAGGCCTAACACGTCCACCAAGGAGATGTTCTGCCACCTCATGATGCCGGACGGTTCCGTAGTGGGCGTAAGGGATTCAGTACCATTCGACAGACCGACCTTGGAAACGAAGGGGCTCAGGTTCGACATGCTCGGGCCCGAGAAGCGATGGGAGATCGGGTTCATAGGCGGGATGGACCGGACCACTGAGAGGAAGATGAAGAGGAGCCATGTGGAACTGGAACTCGAGTTCGACGCCCTCAGCGAGGTCTTCGATTACCGCTCGTGCGAATCATGGCAGGGAGAGCATATCCCCGGGAGAGTCGCCTCGGAGCACCTGGCGCAGGTCGGGAGATTGAGGGGGAGGCTCTCGACCGGGCTAGACGAGTTCGAGATCGATTCCCTGGGTGAGCGGAGCCACTCGTGGGGAGTGACTGATTGGGCCGCCCCGATTGGCCGGACACGGCTCGCATGCCAGTTCTCAGAAACGCACGCGCTGAACGTCACACGTCTCGCCACTGCGGAAGAGATCGTCGAGGCCGGATTCGTGTTCCAGGACGGCAGGAACGTGCCTGTCATCAGGACAGACCTCAATGTCAATGCCGACTTCAGCAGGAACATCAAGTCATTCGACATGACCCTGCACGACGCGGAGGGAAACTCCCACAAGGTCTTCGGGTCCATCATGAAGAAGGTGGACGTTCACCACATGTCCCCTGACGGGAAGTCGATGGCAACCGTGAACGAGACCCTCGCGAGGTACACGATAGCCGGCAAGAACGGATACGGCATCGCGGAGTTCCTCCAGAGGACCGAGTGACCATATCAGTCCGGCTTCGAGAACGAGCACGACGACCCGTCGCTTCTAGCGCACTCGAGCTGCAACGTCGTGTGCGTGATGCCGAACTCCTCCCTCAACATGCCCTCGACCTTGGACAGTAGGTCCGGGCAGTCGCTGACCATCATGTCGCGGACGGAAATGTGCGCGCTCATGGCGTGCAGGCCG
>DUKU01000130.1:1338-3667 GCA_013329135.1 Thermoplasmata archaeon | reverse complement strand
ATGAGTGGGCACGGACTCAAGCAGGATGGATGTCGACTGGGTCACAAGTCTCCACGCTCCCACCAGGATGATGGCGCCTATCGCGATGCTCAGGATCGGGTCCACGATGGTCAGGTCCCAGAGCATGATTGCGACCGCGCCCGCAATCACACCTATCGAGGACATGAGGTCCCCGAACATGTGGAGGAAGGCGCCTTTGACATTGAGGTTCTCCTTGGACCGGTCATGGAGGAGCATGATCCCCACACCGTTGGCAGCGAGACCGGCGAGCGCGACGACGAGCATGAGCCCAGAATCGACCTCTTTCGGGTCGAATAGTCTCCTCGCACCCTCGTAGAAGATCAGGAGGGACATCACGATGAGTGCGGAACCATTGAGCAGTGCCGCCAGTATCTCGGCCCTCAGATAGCCATAGGTACGCTCGGCTGTCGGAGGCCTCATGGCGACCCTCATCGCCACGAGGCTCAGTGCCAGAGCGAGGGTGTCCGTGAACATGTGTCCGGAATCACTCATCAGGGCCAGGCTACCGCTGAGTATCCCGCCGACGAGCTCCACTACTGTGAAGGTCGCGGTGATCAGCAGCGCGACGACCAGAGGCCGGGACAATGACCTTGTCCGCTCGTGGGTGTGTCCGCGGTTCTCCACGTGTGAGCGTAAGGGTAGGGACGGAGATAAGCAGTGTGCCTTACGACCCGTCCCCTCAAAGGGACTCGAGTCACACCGCGTCGCCGTCGAGCGACCGCAGGTTCCTCATGGCAGACGCGATGGTCGCCTCGTCGCCCATCAGCTCTGCCTGCCTGACCGCCTCGTTGTACTGGGCCCTCGCAGCATCGTAGTCGCCCTTCTTCTCGTCGATGTTCCCGAGCAGCAGGTGGACGACCACGAGACCCGCCTTGTCTCCAGAGGACTTCAACAGGGCCTCTGCCGCGTTGAGCTGAACCTCGGAGGCATCGAGGTCCCCTGACCTCTCCCTCACGAGCGCGAGCTCGATCATAGCTTTGGAGCGCAGTACGGGATCGTCGAGGGACTCTGCCATATCCATCAGTCGACCGATCTCCGCCTCGGCCCCCTTCAGGTCTCCCGAGTCCCTGAGCAGGGCGGTCAGCGTGAATGTGAGGGCGACATCACCTCTGTCGAACCGGGGCGACCTCCTGAGCACGCTAGTCTTCTTCCTGAGCTCGGGTCTCGAGAGAACGCTTCTGCACAGGCTGATGCCATCCTCTGTTCTGCCTTGGATGCCCAACGACTCTGCCGCCACTGCCTGGAGTCTCTTGAACTCCTCGAGCTCGCCCGCGCGCCTGAACGCTTCGGATGATTCCCACAGGAGGGTGGTCATCTCGGAGAAACGAGCCTGTATCCTTAACAGCTCCGCGAGGTTCTCCAACCCCCTGGCCTCGCCCGCATGGTTCCTCACTGCGTGAGCAAGCCTGACCGACTCCTTGAGCCTGGTCTCAGCGTCCCTGAGCCTACCCTCATCCCAATCAAGCAGCGCCAGGTTGTTGATACACGCGGACTGGGCACCCCTATCCTCACTCTTGCTTGCCAGCGACCGGGCCTCGGAATACGCGGCCCTAGCCTTTGTGGCGTCCCCGCGCTTCCTGTGCGCGCCCCCGATGTTCAACCATTCGCGTATCTGCCCGCCCATATCTCCAGCATTCTCGTATATCCTCAGAGCCTTCTCGTGGGCGGCGAACGATTCCGTCCATTGCTCAACTCGGGTCTTCAACTTCCCAAGGGACTCGAGCACCCGCGCCCTTTCATCGCTACCTTCATCCTCGGGGAGCAGGCTCAGGCATGATTCGTAGTGTTTCGCCGCTAAGACATCATCCCCGAGCATCTCGCTCAGCTGGCCCATGTGGAAGAGCATTTCGACGGACTCTGAAGCTGGAGCGGGCCGCGCATGTATCAGCGTGAGGTATTCGAGCGTCTCCTGGGGGAATTCGGGGGAGAGTTCCGCGAAGGCATCGGCGGCGAGTCGCCACGCAGAGACGACATCCCCCGCCTGGACGTAATGGTGCAGGCCCTCGAGTTTCCAATCGGCACCTTCCCTGCCCTCGCAGTACCTTGCTGCCCTCCCGTGGAGGGCAGTTCGCAGATCCGCGCCCAGACGTGACGCGAAGAACTCCCGAAGCACATCGTGGGTCCAGACGCCGCTCTCCTGCTCGACTATGAGTGCCTTGTCCTTGAGCCCCACGAGGGCCGAATCTCCTCCGTGGATGATTGCCTCCACAGGGACTGGATGACGATACACGGACAGGAGCTCCAGCATGCTTCGCTCCTCCGGAGTCAGCGACATGCTGATCTCTCGGTCCATGAACGACAGGATGTC
>DUKU01000130.1:0-1121 GCA_013329135.1 Thermoplasmata archaeon | reverse complement strand
GTCTTGACGGGGTCCTTCGCCTTCGAACTCTCGGCGAACTTCATGGCAGAGGCGTGGTCGAGCCCCGACAGCTCCAATGTGACGTTCCCGTCACCGGTCTTGGAGAAGAACGACGGTAGCTCTCGCGACATCAACACGGCCTTGCAGGTCCCTGACGCTTTGGCAGCCTCGAGGACCATCGCCACCATCAGGACCAGTTTCTCGGAGGCCTTCTGAACATCGTCCATGAACAACACGGCGTCAAACCCCGTCATGTCGCTCATCAGCGGAGCGAACAGGTCGCCGACCGCAGCCCCTCGTCCCCGCTCCTCTGCGGTGGATGGACGGTTCGCGGATTCCAGGAACTTCGAGAGCACCGAAACGAAATGCTCCTCGGTGTCCCATGAATGGAACGAATACCAAAACAGGTGTTTTCGCCCTGATAGTTCGTCGAACACCTTGGATGCGAGCGAGGTCTTGCCGATGCCCGGGATGCCCCAGATCAACATGACGGAGTTGGCGCCGCCGACATGATCCATGATCATCTTCCGCTCGTTCTCGCGTCCGTAGAGGACGGACATCTTCGGCCGGCCGAACGCGGCCTCGACGAACCTCTCCGTCCTAGCGGGCGGCACGAGCCTCTTTGAGAGTTCGTCCGACCTCACCACATCCACGCCGCGAGCTATGTCCACGAGGTCGAGAAAGCCGGGTGTGGAGCCAGTGAGGGTTTTGAAACGTTTGAATGTCTCGGCAAGGGTCGTCTCCTCCGCCCGTCCACGCTCCTCGTAGACCACTAGCGATTTCAGGAGGTTGCCCTTGACCTCATTGGCCACCTTATGCCCCTTCTCGGTCAGGAAGTAGGCCCTCCGTCTCTTCGGGGCACCGCGTATGTGCGCTAACCGGTCCATGACCAGGCCTTCTGATTCCAGCACGGACAAGGCCCTGGAAGCGTTATGGACCTGGGTCCCCAGACAGCTGGCGATACCCTCCTGGCTCGCGCCCAGTGGCACCTCCGGTTCTTCCCTGTGATCATCCAGCTCCAGCAGATGGAGCAGGAGTCGTTCGTTCTGGGACACTACTGGGCGTGGCATCTCGCAACCTCGAACGAGATGGGTCCCTAATACCCCTTTCGCACACAACGT
>DUKU01000081.1:572-6328 GCA_013329135.1 Thermoplasmata archaeon | reverse complement strand
GGCCGTCATGGTCGGCCCGGGTGAATGCAGCGGATTGCGCTCGATATGTGGGAGAAATCCATATTCCCGAATGGGCGCGTACGTATCATATGCTCGCTCAGATACGCTTATCCAGGCGTCATCTGGCCGAGCAGGCCCGCTGCGACCAGCCGCCTTCAACATGACGGCAGGGGGCTTATGGTTCAGCCCCGGCGCGTTCCAGCATGACGTGATGATGGCCCTCTGCGACCCTGTGAAGGGCGTAAGGTCGGAGCCGAATGGAATGAGTCGATTGTTCGGGCGGTCGTAATGACCATCACCCGACTTTAGACAGAACCCTGGGCGCTTCTTCAGGCCTTGGCGGCCTTCTTGGCTTCGTAGTCCTTGATGGCCTCCCTGAGCGCGTCCGAGGCCAGGTTCGAGCAGTGCATCTTCTGGGGCGGGAGACCGTCCAAGGAGGTCGCGACATCCTGCCTGGATATTTTCTTCGCCTCCTCCAGCGTCTTACCCCTCGCCAGCTCCGTTATCATGGAGCTCGTCGCGATGGCCGCCCCGCAACCAAATGTCTTGAACTTGATGTCCGTGATGATGTCGTCCTTGACCTTGATGTACAGCCACATGACGTCCCCGCACTGTGGATTGCCGACCTTGCCGATGCCATCGGCGTCCGGTATCTCGCCAACATTCCTCGGGTTGACGAAGTGATCCATTACCTTCTCACTGTACACAGCTGCCACCCTCTCCTGCGCCCATGGTCCTCGCCTCGCTGAACGGTGAGATGTCCCTCAGCTTGGAAACGACTCCAGGCAACACCTCAAGGAAACGGTCTACTTCCTCATAGGTGTTTTCCCTTCCCAAGGTCAAGCGCAGATTTCCATGGGCCTGCTCGTGCCTGAGTCCCAGGGCCATGAGCACATGGGAAGGCTCGAGCGAGCCCGTGGAACACGCGGAGCCTGTGGAGACCGCGATGCCCTTCATGTCGAGCTGGAGCATCAGGGCCTCGCCCTCGATGAAGTCGAACCTGAAGTTGGCGTTGTTCACGAGCCTCTCGGTCCTGTGGCCGTTCAGATATGCCCTTGGGACAAGCTCGGGGACTCTCTGTATGATACTGTCTCTGAGTCCTCTCATCATGGCCGTTGTGGAGTCGAAATCCCTCTTGGCTATCTCGGCCGCCTTGCCGAGCCCGACGATGCCCGGGACGTTCTCCGTCGATGACCTGAGCCCGTGCTCGTGCCCTCCCCCGTGTATCTGCGGCTCGATCCTGACGCCCTTGCGTATGTACAGCGCCCCGATGCCCTTGGGCCCGTGGAACTTGTGCCCTGAAAGCGCCAGCAGGTCTATGTTGTCCCTCTTGACATCGATGGCCATCTTGCCGATGGCCTGGACGGCGTCCGTGTGGAACGGTATGCCCCTGGACTGCGCCAAGGCCCCTATCCGCCTGATGGGCTGGATGGTCCCGATCTCGTTGTTCGCCGCCATGACGGACACGAGGACAGTGTCCTCCCTCATGGCCTTCTCGGCCTCTCCGACGTCGACTATGCCGTCCCTGGAGACAGGGAGCTCGGTGAAATCGAACCCGAGGCGCTTCATGTGGGCGCACGATTCGAGGACCGCATGGTGCTCTATGCATGTCGTGAGTATGTGTCCCTTGGACCTGCCTTTGTATCCCGCCACGCCCTTCACGGCGAGGTTGTCCGCCTCGGTCCCGCCCGACGTGAAGACGATCTCTCCGGGGTCGGCGTTTATGAGGGCCGCCAGATGCTTCCTGGCGTGCTCCATGGATGCCTTTGCCTCACGGCCGAACGAGTGCAGGCTCGACGCGTTCCCGAACCGCTCCGTGTAGAACGGCGCCATCGCCTCGAAGACCTCTGGCAGGACCCTCGACGTGGCGCTGTGGTCGAAATAGACTCGCTTTGTCGGACTGGCGGTCATGACAAGCGAGGGTGATGAGGGGCAACACCATTAAAACTTGCCTTCGTGAACGAGAAAGCGTCCGATCTTCATGCCGGGGCAGGCAGGAGCACGATGCAAAGGACTTATACGGTCGATAGGCATGCAATTCCGGCCCATATGGACGTCGGACGCATCAGGCGGGACTTCCCGGTACTGGGGAAGAAGATAGAGGGCAAGCCTCCCATCTACTTCGACAACGCATGCCAGACGCTCAGGCCGAGGCAGGTCATCGAGGCGGTGTCTGAGTACTATGAGTCGTTCCCAGCGTGTGCGGGCAGGAGCGTGCACAAGCTCGCGACCGAGGTGTCCCTCAGATGCGACGACGTCAGGGCGAAGGCGGCCGCCTTCTTCGGCGCCGACGACCCGTCCGAGATAGCCTTCATGAAGAACACGACCGAAGGATTGAACACGGTCATCATGGGCCTGCCCTGGAGAAAGGGGGACGAGGTCGTCACCACGGACTACGAGCACAACTCCGTCCACGTCCCGGTCCTGAGGGCCAGGGATTCATTCCAGCTGAAGCACAGGACCATCAAGTCCGGCGATGACGTCACGTTCGATCTGTCGGCCTTCGAGGAGGGGATGTCCAGGAAGGTCAGGCTCGTCGCGGTGTGCCTCACATCCAATGTGACGGGGTGCACCATCCCCGCGAAGGAGGTCGTCGATATCGCGCATTCGTACGGCGCGAAGGTGCTGCTCGACGCCGCCCAGGCTGCCCCGAGCATGGGCATCGATGTCAGAAGGTTGGGCGTGGACTTCCTGGCAGCTTCGGCCCACAAGATGCTCGGTCCGTCGGGCGTGGGCCTGTTCTACGCGCGCTCGGGTTCTGTCGGAGACCTGCCACCGGTGATGTGCGGAGGCCACGGCGTGGTCGATACCACATACGACTCGTACAAGCTGCTGCCGCCCCCTGAGCGTTTCGAAACGGGCCTGCAGAACTACTCGGGCATCATCGGGACGGGAGCGGCCCTCGACTACCTGTCCTCGATAGGCATGGACGAGGTCAGGGACCACGAGATCGCCCTTAACTCGCGCATCACGCGCGCGCTCAGAGGAGTCGATGGCGTGGAGCTCCTCGGTCCATCCGACCCCAACTTGAGGAGCGGCATATTCAGCTTCAACGTACGTGGGCTCTCGCCCCATGACGTCGCGATGATACTCGACAACTCGAGGAACATCATGATGCGCTCGGGGATGCACTGCTGCCACCCGCTGTTCCACGCGCTCGGGATCGAAGGGTGCGCGCGCGCGTCCGTATATATCTACAACACGCCTCAAGAGGCGGATTTGTTCTCGGAGTCGGTCGAGGGGCTCGCTGAAGGTTTCAAGGGCAGGAAGCGCTGAGGTCAGGCCACGAACATGAGCAGCTCGTCTGAATCGTCCACGAGCACCAACTGACATCTTAGGGCAAGCTCGTCCCCGGACCGAGCCTCGAAGCATATGGTCCCCCGGTCGAGTTCCTCCACCCTGGTCCAGTTCAGGGGCATGCTGTCCCAGACCCACGGATGCAGCTCGGGCAGGACCTCTACAGTCCTGCCCGCATCTTCCGCGTAGGCTGTCGCGGAGCAACCACGGATACACAGCCTGACGGTCGAGCCGGATGGGAGCGCCGGCACCTCCCACGCGACCGTGCACTCGCCTCCGTGGGCGGCTATGGTCGAGACGGTCCTCTGGAGGTCCGCTAGTATGTCGCCCAGGTCGTCTTCGGGGTCGGGGGAGATGGCCATGCCCACGACCTCTGTGAGGGCGCCCGCGACGAGCAGGGCGCAGATCGACATGACCACCTTCGATACCACGAAGTCCATCAGACCACCTCTACGGACACGATGCAGTGGTCTCCCGACAGATGCGCCTCCATGCGCAGGGAGAACCTCTCTGAGGTCACTTCCAGGCTGTCGCCGGACGGCGAGGCCATCCGGGCGGCCGGGTCCTGAGCCATCCTTATGATCCTCCCTCCGGAGGAGAGCTCGAGCACGAGGGCGTTCGCGTATGCCCCATCGGGGTCGTCCCCGACCACTAACCTGAGGGCCTTGAGGGAACCTTCGGATGATATGTCGACCTCGACCGTTCTGGACGCCCCCGGCCCCTGCATAGACAGCATCTGGGCCGTGTGGATGATCTCGTCCATCGTCAGCCCCGCCCTGGACACGAAGTCCCTGTCCTGGAGGGTATCGAGGGCCTCCGCCGCAGGCACGATGGACATGGCAGCGACAGCTGCCACTATCAGGAGCCTGAGCGGGAGCGATTCCAGCGCGTCATCGTCACTCGAGATGCCCATGCGGATCAGTCCGGGACCACGGGTATCTCGTAGGTCGAGTCTATGCCATAGTCCCCCTTGGCCACCGTGACCGTGATCGTGGACAGGCCCGAGCCGAACTGCTCGACGCACACGTCGATGAATACGACCTGGCCGTTATCGTTCGTGACGCCCCTGACGGGGTCTCCCGAGGCTGTCCTCACGTTCGCCCCTTCGAGGATGACCGTCGCCCCCTGGAGCCTGTCTCCCCCTTGGTCGGTGACGATGACGCTTATGGTCAGACCGTCCCTCGTGTACAGGCCGTCGCTGTCGTCGTCATACACGAGTATCTCCCCAGGAGTGACGAAGACCTCCCCGATAGATTTGGGCGTGGATATCGAGTTCATCCAGCCCATCACTATGGTCAGTCCCAACCCCGCGACGACGACCATTATCAGGAGCTGCAGCGGCAGCCCCTCTATCCCCGCGTCCTCGTCCTCGTTCATGAATGCGCCCTTTCTCTTCTTCCTCATCCTTTCACCCGCCTTGTGTCATCGGCATGCGGGAGAGCGCCTCCAGGGGGATTTCTTGGGCTCTATTACATGCATGCTAACCGTCCGTCCGGCCCGCCTTGTCAGGCAGCGGCCAGTGCCCCCTGGATGCGTTATCAGCGCTGATACCCACGAAAACACGTACTTATACGCTCGAGGCCGGTAGTTTCACACAAGAGGAGCAAGGAGGTATGGAAGCGTCTAAGTGTCCCAAGTGCGGCGAAGAACCGAGCTACGTCGAGCACATGGAGAAGTGGTATTGCTACGAGTGCAACACCTATGTAGACGACGAGGTCGAGCACGTCGAACACCACGCTGACGCTGAGGAGCACGTGGAAGAACCGGTGAAGGCGGAGGCCGTAGCGCCGGCCGTTGAGGAGGATGTCGCCGAGCCGGAGGATTTCAAGGATTACTCTGACGATAACGAAGCGGAGATCGCCCCCGAGGTCGAGGTCAAGGATGCGGAGCCGGTCCGTGAGGCCGTGCAGGCGCCGGTGAAGCCGGAGCCCGCAGTGGTCGAAACGATACCGGCGGCGCAGCCCGAAGCCGCGGCCAAGGCGGAGCAGGGGATACGGATGTGTCCCGCGTGCGGTCAGCCGCTGAAGTGGATCGAGAAGTACCAGAGGCACTACTGCTACGGCTGCAAGAAGTATGCGGCCAAGGAGGACAAGCCCAAGGAGGAGCCGAAGGCGGCTCCAGCGGCTGAGATGAAGACGTGCCCGGACTGCCACGGCGCGCTCAAGTACGTGGAGAAGTACAGTGAGTGGTACTGCTACAAGTGCAAGAAGTACCCGCTCCGGAGGAAGAAGCCCGAGGAGCAGAAGCCTGCCGTGTCCGCGCCCGAGACTGCCAAGGGCGTCAAGACGTGCCCGAAGTGCGGGAAGCCGCTGAAGTATGTGGAGAAATACCAGAGGGACTACTGCTACGAGTGCAAGACGTACGCACCGAAGGAGACGAAGACCTGCCCGGTGTGCAGCGAGGCCATGAAGTTCGTGCCGCAGTACAACGAGTGGTACTGCTACAAGTGCAAGAAGTAC
>DUKU01000081.1:0-491 GCA_013329135.1 Thermoplasmata archaeon | reverse complement strand
ACTGCTACAAGTGCAAGAAGTACTCGCTGAGGCCGAGCAAGCCGATACTCCTTCTCTAAACCCCAACCAAACCCCTGAAACCCTCGAAAACCCTCAGCCAGGGCCTCTTTCTCGAAAGCACCGGGATATGCCTGTCGCTGATGCGCATGCCTGCGTCCAAAGCCACCCGGCCGATCGTCACGCGCCGGTCAGGTCAGACCTGTCCGGGGGGGTTCTGCTGCTGCCCCTGGAAGAATGTCACTCCTGTCTGAGGGGGCGGAGGCGTCGCTGCCGACTCGCGGGCCTTCATCCTTGTGCCGAGGAAGGCGATCGCGATGCCGGCCACGATCAGGATGACCCCGATTACGATGCCCGTTATGGCTGTCCCGTTGATCGTCGTCTCGAGCATGACATCCTGACTCAATATGCCGCTCAGGAAACCGTGCTCCAGCACGATGTAGTACGTGCCTGAGTCGGGCATGACGAACGTGAAGCTCCCCGAATCGCCCGAG
>DUKU01000156.1:7093-8827 GCA_013329135.1 Thermoplasmata archaeon | reverse complement strand
GGTCATCGATATGACGAACACCGGGACCAGCGACCTGATGTAGCTCATCATCATGAGCCGGTCAGGTATCGAAATCGCATACGATCGCATCAGCATGGCGACCACGAGCATCGACGCGATCATGCCCGCGGCGTAGGCGGTCGCGAGCAGGGCGGGGCCGTTCTCGGTGCTTGCGAGCGCCGAGGTCGCGACGAATATGACGAAGGACACCCTGACGACGAGCTCGAGGATCGCGGGTACGTGGACCTTTGCCATCGAGTCGAGGGCGTCGAACGTGTGCGTGGCGATCTGGCTGATGCCAAGGAGCACGTAGTAGACGAGGAATATGTACATCGAATCCACGAGCTGGCTCAGCACGACCTGGTCCTCGGGCATCTCTGCGCCCATGATGCCGTCCTTCCATAGTTGGATGAGCACGAGCGTGATGACGGAGAATATCCCCAGAAGGACGAGCCGGATCGCGGCGTAAGCGCCGACGCACTTGCCAACGTCCACGGAATGCTTGATGTGGGTCCTGTGGACGGAGCCCATGCCGAAATCGGACAGGAAGCTCAGTATGCCGATGAAAGCCATCGCGTAGCCCAGGATACCCAGGGTCGCGGGGCCCATGTTCTGGGCTATGAACACCAGGGCGGTCGTCCCGAGTATCGCACCCAGGACATTGTTCGCGACCGAGAGGGTCGCCTTGGGGCTCATCAGCCTTGAGGCGCCCGAGGCTCCACTGGCACCCTCATCGGGCATGTCACCTAAAGATATGGATATCCATATAAAACTAGTGCAGCGGTCCCATCAGATGCTGGCCGCGACCTCTTTCACGATCTCCAGGCCCCTCTCGATGTTCTCCTCAGAGTTGGCGTAGGAGAACCTGAGGTGGCCTTCGCCCAGCGAGCCGAAAGCGCCTCCTGGGGCGCATATGACGCCGCGCTTGAGTATCCTCATGGCGAACTCCTCGGACTCAATCCCCTGCGAATACTTGGGGAAGACGTAGAAGGCACCTGTCACAGGGGCCGTGGTGAAGGTCGGGATCTCTGCCATCTTCCTCATGGCGATGTCGCGCCTCTTCCTGAACAGTTCCCGCAGATGCTTCCTGTATGGACCCTCCATCCTGAGCCCCTCGAGTATGGCGTACTGGGTCGCCGTCGGGGGACACGCGAGGGTGTAGTACTGGACCTTCGAGAGCTGCTGGACGATCTCCTTCGATGTCGCGACGTACCCTATCCTCCAGCCCGTGGCGGCGAAGGTCTTCGAGAAGGAATCCACGATGATCGTGTCGTCATGGAAGCGGGCGAACGAACAGTGCTCACCCTCGTACACGAAGTTGTGGTACACCTCGTCCGAGAGTATGTACAGGTCCTTGTCCGTGGCCACATCGGCGAGGGCCTTGACCGAGTCCTTCGGGAACACAGTCCCCGTCGGGTTCGAAGGGGTGTTGACTATGACAGCCTTGGTCCTCGGGGTGATGAGGGACTTGATCTCCTCGATATCCGGGAGGAAGCCGTTCTCTTGGCGCAGGGAATACTCGACCGGCGTTCCGCCGGCCAGGGACACGTCGGGGCCGTACACTATGAACCCGGGGTTCGGCACGAGCACCTCGTCGCCCTTGTCCACTATCGTGCTGCAGGCGATCATCATGCCCTCTGTGGCACCAGCAGTGACGATGATGTTCTCTAACGCCACGTCGTTCCTGAAGCGCTTCAGGCTCTTGGCGATCGCCTCGCGTAGCTCCTTCACGCC
>DUKU01000156.1:0-6905 GCA_013329135.1 Thermoplasmata archaeon | reverse complement strand
GGCTGGATGTCAGGCTCGCCTAGGCCGAGGTTGATGGCGTCCGGGGGAGCCGCCTCGAAGAGCTTCCTGATCCCCGAGACCTTCAGCGATGCCACTCGCGATGGGAACATCGCCCTCATGATGTACATATTCGGGCATTAATAGTTCGGGACTACAGTCTGGACGCACAAGACGTGTTAGCACCTCGCACGAACATGTCGTCGCCGAAGGCTCAGATGAGGCCGAGGTGGCCCAAGGATAGAACTGAGCCAGGGTACCGGTTCGCGGCGCTGTTTGAACGCGCCACCCTTACGATGCCAGCCTTCGCCACCGAGAAGCCGCATGACTCGAACGTGGCCTTCGCGACCTCGTTCGACGCAGGGGACAAGACATCGACCCTCTTGGCGGGGACGGCGGACAGCATTGTGCGGATCATGCCGTCTGCCTCGGCCCTGGTAGGCTCGTCCATGAACCACGGGCCTGCGGCGTTGAGGTCACGCCCCGTTCGTGAGAGGAACATGGCGGTCGCGCGTCCGCTGACAATCCTGGCGAGGGCCTGATGGGGCGGCGTCTTCGACAGAGCCTTCTCCACATCCTCCTTCTTGTAGCCGAACACCGTCGACAAGGCCTCGGACAACGCGGGAGCATCGTCTGGTGAGAGCCATGAGAACGAAGACTCCGACGGTGCTGAAGGCTCAGGGAAGGAGTGTGGCGCATCCTTCGCGAAGAACGTGATATCCTCCAACCTCTTGAACGAGAACTGGTTGTAGAACTCCACCGCCTCGGGGTTCGCATGCAGTTCGACGCTCGACACGCCTCGGGAATCCAGGTCGGCGAGGACCGTCTCGATCATCCGGACCCCCACCCCTTTCCCCCTCCAGCCCTTCCTCACGATGACATGGACTATGAACGCCGTGGACCCGAAGTCGATGCAGGTGACGAGACCCACGATGTCACGGCCATCGAGCGCCACGACAGAACTGCCTTGGTCGAGCCCGTATATCTGCTGTATCTCGGCGAACTCCCAGCCCCAGTTCTCATTGTCTATGAGCGAGAAGACCTCGGGGAGATGGGAATCCTTCATGCGGATGATGCGCAACTCGGATCTACCAGCCATGTGTAATCTCATCCGGTGGCTCAGGCCTTGCCGGAGGAGACGCTATCATGGTGATAAACTTTCAGGCCGTCTCCCGCCTGGACCTCGTGCGGTGCACGATGGCCGCGATGAGCAGCACGCCCACGACGGGCACGATGACGGCGCCGAACTCCGGTATCGACACTGACGGGACGAAGAATATGTCCGCGGTGTCGCTCAGGTCCACATCGCGAATCGGGAGCCAGTACGGGTCGTATGTGCCTCCGGGGCCCAGGGTCGCGTTCACCGGCAGTATGGCGGACTTGTTGTACTCTGGCCACGGGTCATACACGAGCACGAAATCGTCGTCCGTTGTGATCGTGTTGTTGTCGTCGTATCCGCTGATGACCTTCGCGTGGCCCTGGTCCGCCCTGTTCGCGGGGTACGATGAGCTGAGGTTCACAGGCCATCCCCCGTGGTCTATCCACAGGACAGGCCTTGATGTGGAGGCGTACTGCTCCAGTATGGAGGCCGTGATCGGGTCTGATGAATCGTGATGGTTCACTCCCAACCCGACCCCCAGAGCCCACCTCAGGGCATCCTGGACCTCTTCTGGCTGGCCCCCGGTGCCGTCGAACATGCCGACCCCGTGGGTCTGCATCTGGTTGTCTCCCGTGACCTCTGGAGGCACCGACTTCCCGTTGTCGTAGATCCTGTCCTGCTGCAAGTACTGGCCGGTCCTGCCGTACGCTGTTGCGATCATGGATATCGCCGCCGGGGCGCTGTACGCCGAGCAATGCGGGCAATCGTCCACTGTCCCGAAGACACCGTCCGTCCCTGCCGCGTGGTCCCATGCATGCGGGATGTCAGGTGCCACGCCGGGGCAGGGAGGGCCTGCCACGCAGACGTTGTGGGTGTCCTTGTGTTGTATGACCAGCGTGATCGGCACGATGTTCATGCCGTTGATCGAGGCGTCGAGGTCTTCATCCCCTGATAAATCGAGGACGATTGCCGCGAGCGCGGAAGCCGAGCCGAACACAAGCGCGATGACTAACACCGGGACTAACCTGATGCCCCTTCGGGGCGAAACAGAAGGCGGTGAATAGCGTATCCTAGAGCCTGTGTACGACGGTTCGGGTGATGCCAGAGACCTGACCATGGGGGCCAGTACCTCCAATCGGTTTGATTTACCGCCGTTATATTTAACAGTTCGCATTTTGATAACCTGTGCGCTGACCCCGATACCGTAAGGGATAATAACCAACCGCTCCTGGGTACAACCGTAGTACATCGGAGGACATCCCGTGTTCACCCGCTGCCCCGGCGCAGGGCCTTTCGCCGAGCCATTGCCTGAGATCTTCAGATGCCCTCACTGTGGGAAGGATGTGGAGATCTTCACGAACGAGCCGTACCTGAGGTGCTATCACTGCGGCGGACTGGTCACAAAGGAGAAGAGGCCCAGCTGCTTCGACTGGTGCAAGTACGCGGACAAGTGCAGGGCCGAGATCGATGCACAGAGGTCGCGCAGATAGAACGAACAGGGCGACGGATGAAACACTCGCGCCGGCGCGCGCGAAGTCAGACCGGCTTCGCGTAGAATGTGAAGGTCCTCCTGGTCGAGAAGCCGACGCCCTCGTAGACCCTCATCGCCCTGCTCTTGTTCTCGACCTCTGTGTCGAGAGTCACCTCGTCCACACCCATATCCCTTAAGAGCTTCAACGAACTCGTGAGCAGATACGTGGCGAGTCCTTTTCTGCGCCAATCATCCTTCACGCAGACGCGATGGCTGTGCGCGACCCTCTTGCCGTACGTGGCGTGCTCCTCCTCGTTCACGTAGTTCTCAACGACGCCCACGACTTCCTCGCCGGACCGAGCGATCTTCCACAGCGCGGGCATGAAGTTCTTTGAGGCCTTCCACTCCTCGAACTCCGCCTCGCCCCAATCGTCAGGCGAGGACCACTGCTCCCGCGAGAAGCATTCGCGGAACAGCGCCCAAATCCCCGCGTAGTCCTCAGGCCGGGCGGGGCCCAGGTCCAGTCCCGTGGGGGCGGGGGCGTCCTTGATCAAGCGCATGTCAGTGTATACCATCTCGAGGAGATGCCACGAAGGAGGGTAATCCCCCGACTCGACCAAGTCCTTCCACTCGTTCGGGCCGTCGAACGTCCACACCTGGATGTACTTCCTGCCGGAGCTCCGGTCGAGGGACGATATCTCCAGGATCCTCTCCTCGTTGCTCCTGAACATGGCTTCCCTGATACCCTTCCCGCGCCACTGAGGCAGGAGGTGCGCCGCGTGCTTGTAGTACTTGGGGTCGGAATCGGACGAGTCCCACACGACCTCGGCGTAGCCCACGGTGTCGCCACCGATCTCAGCGAACACGAGATCGGAGATGGGGTCGTGGTCGCTCTTGTCCTCAAGCCTGGACCGGATGTCCTCTGGGGACACCAGCCACTCGACCCCGTCAGCCTTCCAGCTCAGGTGGCTCATCCTGGACATGACCTCGGCGTCCGAGAGTCCCCTGAGGCCTCTGAAGGACAGACCTTCGCCTTCCTCCGCCGCGCGCCTCAGGTGTGGGCAGCTGGGCCGGTCTTTGAGTGTCATGGGGTCCTGGTTATCGTTGATTCGTGCTATATTCCTTTCTGGCCAGGCGCGGGATGAACGGCATTTTCACGCACCTCCGACCGAAACAAGCATCACCATCAGCAGTGATGCCGGACAGGAAGGAAACGTCAAGCCGGACCGCGCATCGAGAGGTGGATGTCATGAGGAAGCAGGATGTGAAGACCGAGGAAGACATAGCGCGTTACCTGGAAGGCTGGTCGGACTTCGAGAAGGCCGTCTATGTGGCCACATTCAGAATCCCCAGAGGGATGGTCAGTACGTACGGGCGGGTCGCCAAGACCATCGGTAGACCGAAAGCGAGCAGGGCCGTGGCGAACACACTCCACGCGAATCCGCTCTGGCCCACAGTGCCGTGTCACAGGGTCGTGTGTTCGGACGGGAGTTTCGGCGGGCCCAGGGACCACGCGAATGGGAGGATGAAGCATGTCATCGAAGAGGGCACGCCGGTCGTGGATGGAAAGGTCGTCTTGAACAAGGACACGCTCGTCTAGAGACACACCAGGTCGGCGGTCGCCGCAAGGTGAGGAAACCTCAGAGGCCGACAAGCCTGTCGGGACCGATGGCCACGATTTCTCCGTGGACATCGTCGAACCACTGTCTCGCGGACACGTACTTCAGTTCCAGGTCCTCCGAGTCCTTTATCAGATACAGTCCTTCGAGTTTCTTGATCACGTCCAGCGGCAGCTCGCTGTAGAGATACCTCGTCTTGAACTCGTGGTGTACGGGGTTGTATCTGATCCTCAG
Organism: Thermoplasmata archaeon; assembly: GCA_013329135.1. Taxonomy (GTDB): domain Archaea; phylum Thermoplasmatota; class Thermoplasmata; order UBA10834; family UBA10834; genus UBA9653; species UBA9653 sp9653u. The sequence continues at coordinate 2,485 of DUKU01000156.1, read as the reverse complement.
CAATTCCGTCAACGACCCCAGCACGATGACCGTGTAGGCGTCCACCGCCTCGATCAGGTGCCCTCTGTTGAGCTCCTTCTGGACGAACACATGGAACAGGTCCATGCGAAGCCGCAGACGCGAGATGCGCTTGCGCACCTTGTCCCTGAGGTCGCCCACATCCAAGACTGGTGGGTGGAGGTCCATCGATTTGCGGAAGAGGAACATCTGTTTGCCGTGCGTCTTCTCCTCCAAGAACTTGTCAGGCGCGCTCTGGGTCACCACCGCGATGTCGAGGACGAGGAACTTGCTCGTGCGCTCGAGACGATAGAATGCCTGATGGACTCCTGGATACGGTGTCTGGCCTATGTCATACTTGATGGCAATCGGCGACAGCGACGTCAGCGTGCCCTCGATTGCGTCGAAGGCTTCGCGCACCTTGTCGTCGTCGACCAGGACGTACAGGTCGATGTCCGACCATTCATCCAACCTGCCGTGGCTTATCGCACCGCCCTCCCAGAGGGCGTGCACGTATCCGAGCGGCATGAGCGTCCTGGACATGGAGTCCAGGACCATGTCCCTGTTCACCGAGCCTTCTGACGCCATAGGCATAGCTTCCCATGAACGCCATGTGCCAACATGCGTATGAATCCTCCCAATCACAGGGATGGGGAGAGCCCAGGAAAAACCAAGTAACTGCGTGCCATATCGGAATCTGCGCGGTACGACTGCGCAGGGGGAGAACCGATGGACGTCATACAGCTCGGTTGCGGAGTCTGCGGACTGGTATGCGCGGAACACCTTGCGAAGAATGCCAAGGTGGACCACTTAATCCTTGCTGATTCGAGGACGGGCGGCGCCAGAGCCCTCAAGGATCGACTGGGGATGGACAAGGTGTCTGTCGTCGAGGTGGACGGCAGGGACCGGAACGCACTTGTCGCCCTCATGAAGGGCAGGGACATAGTCGTGGCGACCATGCCATGGCGCATGAACCGAGTCGTGATGGAAGTCTCGGCTGAGACCGGGACGGACTACGTTGACTTCGGCATGCCGTTCGACAGCACTGGCCCAGACTTCGACCGATACTCCGAGATGTGCAGGACCGCGGACATATCGGCCCTGGTTGGCATGGGCGAAGAGCCCGGCATGTCCGATGTTTTCGCCATGCACGCAGCGGCCATTCTCGATAGGGCCGACGAAGCGCACGTATACGATGGCGACACGGCGACCGTGGACGGGCTCGAGTTCTTCTCGCTCTGGTCCCCGGTGGACCTCCTGGACGAGACCAGCGTACCCGCGGCCGTGTTCAGGAACGGGAGGACGGAGTTCATCCCCCCGCTCAGCGCCAGGCAGGTATACGACTTCCCTGCGCCCATCGGTCCGTTGCCGGTGTACAGCACGAACCACGACGAGACCTACTTCATGCCAATCGGCATCCCGACGCTGAGGGAGGCGTCGTTCAACATCGGCATAGACGACGGGTTCGCCCATGCAGCGGAGACCTTCCGGAAGTGGGGGTTGCTGGGCAAAGAACCAGTCGAGGTCAAGGGTGTCAAGGTCAGACCTCTGGACGTGGTCGCAGCGATGCTCCCTCTGCCCGCTGCGTTCGCTGACAAGGTGAAGGGGGACACGTGCTTCGTCGTGAAGGTCACCGGCATCAAAGATGGGAGGAAGACCGTCGTTAAGGTTTGGACCACAATGTCGCATGAGAAGGCGTACAAACTCTACCGCACAAACGGCGGGGCGTACTTCGTCGGGACCGGAGGCGCGGTCGCCACGGAGATGCTCATCGATGGCCAAGTCAAGGAGAAGGGGATCGTGATACCCGAGCAGCTGTCTGCCGAGGAATTCATGAAGCGATTGAGGGAGAAAAACATAGACATCAGGGAAGAAGTCCGCACGCTCTGAGGACCCCCCCGTCGGAGCGTGTGTCAGTCCCGGCCCACTAACGCCTACTGGCCTTCCCCGGTTTCTTCACAGGCCCTGTTGCAGAACTCCGGTGATTGAAGTCTCTCACTCCGAACCAGTCGAACAACGTCGGACCATCGACGCCTGGTCCGTGCACCGTTTCTTGCCATGTGTCTCGCCGCATCGACCCACACCCTCCTGCCAGGGCGCTGATCATGCGGCAGGATCGTCTGTTAGGAATGTCCGTTCCGTGGTCAGGACGACTTGGCCAGTCGATCTCTCGTGGCCCTTGGCGCTCTAAGCGGATACCTTCGGGATGTCCCCTTGGCTGCGGGAGTGTCCTGAGGAGAGCGTGAAAGGGCAGATGCTACATGTAGTGGATGGGAACAAGAACCACGGCCGCCTAGGAACATCCGATGCTCGTCAAGGCGGTGTCTTTTCGCCTGGAGGGTGAGCTGCCCGTCCAGGCGAAGTTCCTTCTCGAAGACTTCCGCCTTGCTGTGAATTCGGCCATAAGGGCGGGACTGCAGACGCGCGCGACATCGAAGTACGCCCTGTGCAAGCTCGCGTACAAAGACTTCAGGACCGAGCACCCTGG
>DUKU01000126.1 GCA_013329135.1 Thermoplasmata archaeon | reverse complement strand
GCGGGTTCTTCACGATGGACCCGAGGCAGGCGGCGCTCGCGACGAAGCTTATCAGGCCGAAGATAGTCGTACCGATGCACTACGGCACATGGCCCCAGATCGAGCAGGACCCGAAGGAGTTCGAGAGGCTCGTGAGGAAGGAGTCCAAGGCCAAGGTCAAGATAATGGCCCCCGGAGATGTCATGGAAGTCTGATTCTGATGGCCAAGGTCTTCACTCCGCTCGAGATCAGGCAGCGGCACGGGCCCCTCTTCGCGAGGAGGCTCATCACGATGGTCGATGAGCGGATAGGCAGGGCGAGGATATTCGAGGAGTGCTGCGCACAGGGCCCTGTCGAGTGGGACGCCGTCAACAGGCTCAGGGCCGGGGGAGTCGTCGACCATGTCGAGGTCCAGGGCACGACGCTCGTGATGGATGTCAGGATCGGCGAGGGTGAGGTCCATTTCGGCCCCGCGTCGAAGGAGACCGGCGGTCAGGCGCTCAAGTCGCTCGTGGTCAAGAACGGCAAGGTCGAGACGACCTGGATGGGCCTCGCGGGCGCGAGCGTGGGCGTGGGCGCGTGCCTCCCGCAGGCCGAGGGCGTCGAGAAGGCCGAGTTCCTCAGCGACGAGGAGGTCGGCGGGGCGAGGCAGGTCGAGATACGCATCACGACCCCGCTCCACAGGAGGCTAATACTCGGCATGGACGACACGGACACGAAGGAGAAGGGCGCGACCTGGGTCCTGGGCCTCAGGCTCGGGAGGGAGATGCCTCACGCGACCTTCCTGACGCACAAGATCGTCCAGCTCAACCCTCACGCACCACAGAAGACGACCAACTGCGCCTCGACGGCCCTGGCGTTCGCGGTGCTGCCGGCCGAGGTCGACAAGGCCGTGAAATGGGCGCAGAAGTACGTCGCGGACAACACCTTCTCGAGCGAGACGGCCATGGCCTCGTACGAGGGCATCGATGTCCCCGCGAGCGCAGTCAGGTTCGGGGCCGAGGCCAAGGATACCATATTATCTATCCACGACGCGGAACACGTTGCGGGGAAGTCGGGCATATCGATTCACGAGGTCACGGGCAGGCGAGGGGCCATAGGGGCCGTGGCGGCCATAGGCTGCGTCGACCTGGGCCTGTACAGCGCGGGCCTCCCCGAGGACTTCAAGCACCTATAGTTATTAATCCGCCCCGCGTATAGAGGCTCGGTCGGACATGACTGGCGAGATATCCAAGGCCATATCCGGGACCGCGTACCAGACCTACGAGAAGAGGCTTCTCAAAGAGGTGATCGCACAGCCGGTGCCTCACCACGTGGCCGTCATCATGGACGGCAACAGACGGTACGCGAGCGAGCTCGGCCTGTTGGTCTCCGAGGGGCACGAGAAGGGGAAGCAGAAGCTTGAGGAGATGCTCGAGTGGTGTCTCGAGCTCGGCATAAAGGCCCTCACCGTGTACGCCTTCTCCACTGAGAATGTGGGCAGGGACAGGGACGAGGTCGAGACCCTGATGCACATGTTCGTCAAGAACTTCAGGAGCCTCGGTGACGACGAGAGGGTCCACAAGCACAGGATCAGGGTAAGGGTACTGGGACAGAAGGACCTCCTCCCGGACGACGTCCAGGAGGCCATCGCCTATGCGGAGGAGAGGACGAAGGACTATGACGCCTACTCGTTCAACCTCGCAGTGGGATACGGCGGCCGAGAGGAGATAGTCCACGCCATCAAGAGGCTCGCCGAGGCTGTCAAGGCGGGCGAGTTGAAGGTCGACGACATCACGCAGGATGTCGTCGCGGATTACCTGTACACGTCCGACCTGCCCGACCCCGACCTCATACTGAGGACCTCGGGGGAGGAGCGGATCTCCAACTTCCTGCTCTGGCAGCTCGCGTATTCGGAGTTGTACTTCTCAGATGTGTACTGGCCCGGGTTCAGGAAGATCGACTTCCTGAGGGCCGTGAGGTCGTATCAGCAGAGGGTCCGCCGGTACGGGAAATGACCGTTTTTCGCCGTCATCGATGGGAGCTTTCGTTGCCAAATGCGCATTGGATGTACGAAATGGGAACGAACGGCACGCTGCATTGATTGGATTCCGTTAGTTTGAAGTACTGCGTGCATGTACAGGGCGACGGGATCACATGAACACTCCTCAGCAGAGCCAGTTCCCGTGCGAGATATTCGAGCGCTGGAAAGGCCTTGACCTCAAGCTCCTGCCCATCGACAGGACAGACATACGCATCCTCTGCGAGCTCAGAGAGAACGCCCGCATGAGCAACTCCGAGATAGCCAAGAAGCTCGGGGTTACGGAGGCCACGGTCAGGAGGCGCATCAAGAACCTCATAGAGAACGGCATCATCATGAGGTTCTCGATACACATCGACTACAGGCTCATAGAGAACACCGTGAAGGCGTACATACATCTCAAGACCGTCACGGACAAGCTCGACAAGGTCGTGGACCACGTCGTGAACCACAACCGGGTCGTCGCCGTGTACAGGGTGACGGGCGAGTACGACCTGCTCGTGGTCGCGTTGTTCGTCGGCATGACCGAGCTCCAGGAGTTCATAGACACGTTCCTCAAGATCGACGGCGTCAAGGAGACGGACACCCAGATCGTCATGAGCGCCCACAAGGGCGTACCGTGGACAGGCATCTGAGTATCCGCTCGCGGGCGCGTCATCTGATGGTCTGAAGCCCCCATCAACCGTTGAATGCTTTATCTAGACGGTCCCCTCTATCCGCCTGTGGGAAGTGGTAGCATGCCCGTGAGGATGGGATATCCTGGGCGGTATGGTTCGAAGAGGCGGTGGCTCATCTTGGCCGCATTGGCGGTCGCCGTCTTGATGATCGGCACCGCGACGTATCTTTACGCCAATTCGATCTGGGCGCATCGAGGCGCGGGTTCGCTCTCGGATGATGCCTGGAGCCCGAAGCTCGCGATAGACGGTTACGAACGCCTCCATATCCTCTTCAAGACCGAATATGGGTTCTACTACTACGTTATCGGAGGCGACCATTCGTACACCATGTCAGCGGGGACCGCGCGATCCTCGAATCTGGTCGTAGACGACCTGGAGCATGCGTGTTTCGCTTACGTTCTGCAGACTGTCGCGGGAACCTATGCAGTGGGGGTCTACGTCAAAGATAGTCCCGTCCATGTCGTGTCAATCGCGGATGGAACTGATGACGTCTCGCCGTCGATCGCAGTGGATTCTGAGGGGCATCTTCACGTGTCATACTCTGCCGGAGGAGATCTCTACTATGCGACCGACAGCAGCGGGGAGTGGGAGGTCACGGAGGTGCTCACCACCCCCCCGTCCGACATGGATTCATTTGAATGGAATAGATGGCAGACGGTGATTCTGGTCGACAGCGAGGACAGCCCTCACATCGTCTACGGCATCTACACCACGGAGATAGGACACGTTCACAGGCTTCCCGATGGGACCTGGACCAATGAGACGATAGCTGAATGGGATGGCGGTGTGCCCGAGGTGACGGCCGCAATCGACAGCGATGACGTTATCCACGCATGCTACGCGGTGACCGACCCGCTGACAAGCAGCTCGGAGCTAGTCTACGCAAGCAACGCCGGAGGCACCTGGACCAAGACCTCCATCCTGCGTTCGGACCTCGTTATGGGCATGACGAGCCTCAGTCTGGCCCTGAGGAGTTCCCAGGAACCTGCAATCTCTTTCTCAGTGCCCGGATCGTACGATTTGGACTACATCTGCATGACCGACGGCCGCTGGACGGGCGCTGAACGGATCGTGAAGAATCCACTGACGTCTGAATGCACCCTGTGCTTCGATTCTGACGACCGTCCGTATATTGCATACGCATCAGGCAACGGTATAGAGTACGCGACCACCTCAGTCACGTTCTCCGAAAGGCTCTGGTCGGCGCTGCCCGGCATCTCTCTGATGGTCCTTGTTGTAGCGATTCCCGCAGTGCTCATCCGTTATGTCAGCAGGGTCTCCGAGCCGTGAATTCAGGCATGTTCCCGCAGTATCATACAGCCTTGAGGGCGACCTGGACAACGTCCATCGTCTTGATGTCCAGACCCGCCTTCTTCGCACCCGCCATGAGATTCACTTGGCAGAACGGACACGATGTCACGATGAGTTCCGCCCCTGCTTCCACAGCCTCGCGGACCCTGTCAGCGGCGATCGTCTCGGCCATGTCGTTGAAGGCGCTCTTGAAGCCTCCGCCCGCGCCGCAGCACTGCGCGTCCTCCCTCTCGTGTCTCATCTCGACGACCTCCACGCCAGGTATGGCTTTCAGGATGTTGCGCGGCGGATCGTAGACCTTCGCGTGCCTGCCGAGGTGGCACGGGTCGTGGTACGCTATCTTCTTCTTGAAATCCTTCGTGAACTTGAGCTTGCCATCCTTGATGAGCTTGTCCAGGTACTCCGTGATGTGATACAGCTCGAACGAGGGCTTGCCGACCATCTTCGGGTAGTCGTTCTTGATCGTGTTGTAGCAGCCGGCACACGCGGTCACCATGGTCTTCCAACCGTGCCGCTCCATCTCGCGCACGTTGTGCGGGGCTAGTTCCTCCCTGACCGGGGCCTTCTGCCCCGTCCTGAGCAGGGGTGAGCCGCAGCACCACTCCTCCTCGCCCATGATCGTGAACCTGACCCCGGCCTTGTCGAGCAGCTTCGCGGTGGCGACTGCCAGCGGTGCCATCCTGTACGCTTCCGTGCAGCCGGTGAAGAAGACGACCTCGGGATCGTCCGAGAGCTTGATGTCCTTGGGGAGCCAGGCGGGCCTCTTCTCCTTGGGCTCGTCATAGGGGTTCCGCTTCTGCACGACCCTCTCCCTGATCTTCTTGTGGGCTTCCGGTGGGCCGTAGCCCTCGGAGATGAGCCATTCCTTCACCTCTTCCCACAGGTGGGCGAAGTTGATCTCCACATGGCAGTTGTGTTCGCAGGCCGCGCACGACGTGCACTGGAAGATGCGCTCGACGAACTTGTCGTCGATCTTGGCGTTCCTCCTGAAAAGGGTGTCCACGGGGCTCCTGTTCTTGATCTGCTTGAGCTGGTACACCTTGCCCCTGGGCGTCGCGGACTCCCAGCCGATGGTCTTGTATACAGGGCACGGGTCCCTGCAATATCCGCACTGTAGGCACGCGTCGAGGTCCTTCTCGATCTCAGAGATCTTCCGCATGAATGTCACCGGATTGGTTCGCTGCTGCTCCCCCGTGGCCTCGGTCGGTCTCTCGTACGGCTGAGGCCCTATGAGCTCCTGGCTGTCGTGATATCTTCGATGTTGATAAACCTAGCGCAGGATGGTTATGGCCCTGTTCAAACTCGCTTGGATGTGCGCCCTTTCGAACTCCTGCTCTTAGCCTGGAGACGAATCTCAACATCCTTCCCGGGCTCGTATCCTTTCAGGCTGCTGAGCATGCCCCTGATGGTGTCGTCCACGATTTCGGAGACGAACGTGCCCGTTGCGATCCTCTTCCCGCCGACGGTGATC
>DUKU01000133.1:7531-15044 GCA_013329135.1 Thermoplasmata archaeon | reverse complement strand
ATGATGGTCAGACCGTTGTGGACCGCATGCGCGGCCGCGCAGCCTCCACCGCCGAACCCGAACCCGCTCTGGAGCTTGATTGCCTCAACGACAGACTCTCCCGCGTCCGTGATCCTTCCCGCCTCGACGTCCTTCTTGGCCTGGATCCCGTACGACATCAGGGTCTGGAAACACCTGAGGTTCACCTCGAGCGCGGCGTTCGTCGCCTGCTCCTGGGACTTCTTCGCCCGCATCGTCTCGGCATACGCGGGCTTCTCGAAGCCGCATGCGAGCGCGTCGCCCATGCCTTGGACCAGGAAGACCGGGGGCGCCCTCGCGACGACCTCTGTGTCCACAAGGACCAGAACGGGCGCCTGGGAGAGGTAGATGTCCTCGATGAACCTGTGATCCTCGGAGAACACGACCGCGTCCGCCATCTGATCGGCGTTGGTCGCGCACTGGGTCGGCACGGTAATGACCGGCAGCTGGAGCTTCTCGGAAACCGCTTTGGCGGTGTCGACGGCCTTGCCCCCGCCACAACCTATGATGATATCAGCCTCGAGGGCCTCGACCTTCGCAGTGACCTCGTTGATCTTCCCGTGCGTGCACTCGGTGACGGTATCGTCGTGGCCGGCCAACGGCACGCCCGCCTGCAGGAGGCTGGCCTGGACCCTTGCCTTCACCCTGGACCAGCTGGTCCTTCCACTGACGGCGAACGGCTTGGACCCGTGCTGCCTCACATACACCCCGAGCTGGCCGAGCACGCCCTGGCCCTGGACGTACCTGGCGGGTAGTATGACCTTCCTGGCTCCGCCTTCAGGCAAACAACATACCTCCGAAAAACGCACTTGAGAGGCGCACCATGACTTCCGTTGTATTCAAGCTTCCGCCTTCCCGCGCATCCATCAGCCGCCAGTTCTTCGCAAAGTAATAAATAGACTTTCAGGGATAGTTCACGCCAGCAATCACGTTGCGAACTGTTCGTTCAGCACGCGGCTGGACAGTGGACTAATGAAGTACGAAGACTACAAAGACATCTATTTTAGGCTGAGGAATCCGAAGGACATCGACAGACTCGCGCAGTCCACGGGCCTCGACAGAGAACTCCTTCTCGTAATGTACACGCAGAGGACCGTAAGAGACGCCACGCGCAGGTTCTACATCGTCAAGAAAGATATCAAAGCGATTGCAAAGGACTGGAAGCGGGGCGATTCTATCGCGCACATCGCCAGATGCCTGAACTTCCCGCCCGTGCTCCTGGGACTCATGCTCGCGCCTGAGATAGGACTCACGAGAAAATCATACTGGAAGTACATCCGAGACCCCGATTCATGCCACGACCAGAGACTCAGAAAGGACCTGAGGAAGGTCGCCGAGGAAGACATCATCTACTCCCCCAAAGGCTCAGAGGTGCAGACCCAGAGAGGCAAGTGGGGCGAGAAGATGCTCGAGGACTGGCTCGACAAGAAGGGCGTCACATACAGGACCGAGGCGGACCTGAGGGCCACGCACAAGAAGACTCCGGACTGTCTCCTGGACGAACCCATACAGATCAACGGATCGAAGGTATTCTGGATAGAGTCGAAGGCGTCCTTCGGGGATGAGATCGAGCTCAAGAAGAACGTCAGGAGACAGCTGGCCCCCTACACTGAGATGTTCGGCACTGGCGCGGTGGTATACTGGTTCGGGTTCGTCGAGGGAATCGAACCTCCAGAGGGCATACTGCTCCTGGATGGATCGCACTTCGAGGACTGCGAAGAGCCGATCGCACCCGCGGACGGACCTGGAAAGTTTATTGACCAGGGACACTCATAATCGCAGCATGGCCGAGCCCAAGGGAACGAGCTACATCTCCGCAGGCGACCTGGAGAAGTACAGCTACTGTCCCCTGAGCTGGTGGCTGAGCAAGAAGTACGACACCCAGGACACGACAACCAGGAAGGGCATCGAGGAGCACGAGAGGCTCGGCGAGACCCTCTGGAAGATCGACACGGGGGAGAAGAGCGCCAAGGAGTCCGAACGGCTGGTGTTCTGGTACGCGATCGTCGCGACCCTCATAGCCATCATCGGCCTCGAGCTCATGCCTTTCGATGAGGCCGTGTCCGTCAGCGAGATACTCGGAGCGGTCGCGCTCATCTGGGTACTCGCAGCCGCGTTCTTCCTCTACAAAGCCACGAGGTCCACGATGCAGAGCAAGGTCCTGGATTACGAGAAGATCATACTCATATTCGCCATAGTCGCCGTCGTCATCGCCATCAACGCAGTCGCATTCATGCAGGACAACCCCGACCTCGCGCAGGTCACGGAACTCGTCGCGATCATCTGGCTCATAGGAGCGTCGTTCTTCCTCTACCGATCACTGATGTCGACAAACATCGCCTCTGCGCTCAGGAACGAGTTCAGGGTGAAGGGCAAGATCGAGTACATCGACATGGACGAATCCAAGGTGTTCAAGTCCGAGAGGTACGGCCTCTCCGGCCGGCCGGACTACGTCATCAAGCTCGCTGACAACATCATCCCGGTCGAGGAGAAGAAGGGGCGGACACCTCAGGGACCCCTGTTCTCGCACATACTCCAGGTGGCCGCATACTGTCTCCTCATCGAGGACACCATGGGCAAGGCGCCTCCGTACGGACTCCTCAAGTACCCCGAGAGGGAGGACGAGATAGAGTACAACGACGACATCAAGAGGATGCTCGTGGAGAAGCTGGGCGAGATGAGGGGCATCATCAGCACGGGCGACGCGCACAGGAACCACGACAGACCCGGGAAGTGCACCCACTGCTCCAGAAGGGAAGTGTGCCCCGAGAAGCTCGCGTGAGCCCGGGTATCAGTCCACGGTCACGGTCTTCGCGATGTTCCTGGGCTTGTCGATCGGGCAGCCACGCTCCCTGGCGAGATAGTACGAGAACAGCTGCAGCGCGACGATCACGGGCACCGGCGAGAACAACGGCGGTATCTCCCGGATGTATATCACATCGTCAGCGAACTTCGCGAGCTCGGTGTCCCCCTCGAAACCTATCGCGATGACGGGGCTGCCCCTGGCCGAGACCTCGCTGATGTTCCCGAGCATCTTGTCGTACGTGTGGTCCTTGATAGCGATTGCAACCACGGGCGAGTCCTTGGATATCAGGGCCAAGGGCCCGTGCTTCAGCTCGCCCGCGGGATACCCCTCCCCGTGGATGTACGATATCTCCTTCGTCTTCAGGGCGCCCTCAAGTGCTACTGGATAGTTGACGTTCCTGCCTATGAAGAACATGTCCCTCGCGCCGTGGTACTTCTTCGCCAGCGCCTCGATCTCCTGGGCCTTGTTCAACACGTCCTGGACGGCCCTAGGAAGGCTCCTCAACTGGCCGATGATCGCACGCCTCGCGAGCGCGCTCAGCGTCCTGTTCTGGGCGCCCAGGTCCATTGCGAGCAGGTAGAGCGCGACGAGCTGCGTGACGAAGGTCTTAGTGGCCGCGACCCCGATCTCCGGGCCGGCCCTGGTGTATATGACATGATCAACCTCCCTCGTGATGGCGGAGCCCATGACGTTCGCGATGGCAACGGTCTTGTTCCCGCGCTTCCTGGCCTCCCTCGCTGCGGCCATGGTGTCCAACGTCTCCCCGCTCTGGGTGACGAGCACCATGAGCGGGCTCTCCCTGGACACGGACGAGTACCTGTACTCGGACGATATCTGGACCGTCGTGGGTATCTTCGCCAGCTCCTCGATGATGTACTTGCCCACGAGGCCAGCATGATACGATGTGCCGCACGCGACGATCTTCACGTTCGAGAACGTGCTGTCCGAGAAGAACGGTTCAGTGTCGAGGCTCTCGACCCGGCCGAGCAACGAATCGTGTATCGCGCTCGGCTGCTCGTAGATCTCCTTGAGCATGAAGTGCGGGTATCCACCCTTCTCCGCGTCCTCGATGTTCCACGCGACCTTCTGCGGCTCCCTCCTGACATCCTTGCCGGAGCTGTCCAGTATCCTGACAGAATCCTTGGTGACCCTTACGACCTCGCCGTCCTCGATGTACAACATCCTGTTCGTGTGCTTGAGAAGTGCCGTGACATCGCTAGCGACGAAGTTCTCGCCGTTGCCCAGGCCGATCACCAGGGGGCTCTCTCGCCTCGTGGCGACGATCTCGTCCCCGCCCTGGGCCACGACCGCGAAAGCATACGTACCCTCGACCTTCGCCACCGCCCTCTGGACGGCCCCGAGGAGATCGCCCTCGAGCTCAGACTCGACCAGATGCGCGAACACCTCCGTGTCCGTCTCGGACGAGAACACATGGCCGTCGGCCTTGAGAGCGTCCCTGAGGTCCATGAAGTTGCTGATTATGCCGTTGTGCACGATCGCCAGCATGTTCGAGCAGTCGGCGAACGGATGCGCGTTCTCAGTAGTCGGCTTACCCTGGGTCGCCCACCTCGTGTGCGCTATGCCCAACGAGCCTTCCATCTCGGGCATCTTCCCCTCAAGCACCGAGATCTCGCCCTCACTCTTGAACAGCTGGAGCGACTTGCCGACGACGGCGATGCCCGCAGAATCGTAGCCCCTGTACTCGAGCCTCTTCAGGCAGTCGATGAGTATGGGCTGGGCCCTCCTTGGACCCACATAACCGACTATGCCGCACATCCAGACAACACCCTATGTCACCAGAGACTTGTTCGGCAGGTTCCTCGTTATCTTCGCGCCACTGGACACCTTGCATCCTGAACCCACCACAGTGCCGGGCTCCACGATCACGCTGGTCCCGAACGTGGTGTCCTCGCCCACGATGGACCCGATGTGGGGCACTTTGAAGAACTCATCCGATATGTTCACGTACGACTCCGCTCCAGGGGCCATCAGATGCGACTGCGACTTCGTGCCGTACCCGAAGACGCAGTGCGAGAGATATGAGTGCGCCCCGATGGTGCAGTTGCTCATGAGTATGCTGTTCTTGATCATCGTGAACGGCTCGACCAGGACGCTGTTCCCGATGCTAGTGGACGGGAATATCGTCACGTTCGGGCCGATCTCGCACCCGTCGCCTATCAGCACTGGACCGTATATCGTCGTCCCCGAGCGGATGACCGTCTCGTCACCGATGCCCACGGGCCCGTGTATCTGCACCTGGGGCTCGATCTTTCCCGAGGTCTTCACGGGCAGGTGCTCCAGCGCCGCAGCGTTCAGCTCGAGCAGGTCCCAAGGGTAGACCGCGTCTATCCACAGGCCGTTCGAGAACACGGGGACCACCGGTCGCTCGCCCAGGCTCGAGTTGATGGCGTTGCTCAGGCCGTACTCGCCCTGTGCGATGTTCGCGTCGATGTGTTTGAATATCTTGTCGCACAGACAGTACACGCCCGTGAGGACGATGTTGGATATCATCTCATGGGGCTTCTCGACGACGCCCCTGATGCTCTCCTTCTCGATCGTGACGACACCGTACTTGGAGGGGTTCTCGCTCTCCGCGACGAGCGCGCTCTGGCACGAGCTGGACGACAGAAGGTCGCCAACAGCCTTCGAATCAACGATGTTGTCCCCCGGGAGGACGAGGAAGTCGCCGGACACGCGGTCCCTGGCGCAGGCCAGGGCATGCGCGTTCCCGAGCTGCTTCTCCTGGACCACGTACTCGATCTTCGCCCCGAACTTCTTCCCGTCCTCGAAGTGGGACATGATGCGCTCCTTACGGTAGCCGACCACCATCACGATGTCCTCGACATCGTTCTTCACGAGCGCCTCTACGACATACTCCAGGATCGGCCTGTTGGCGACAGGGATCATGACCTTCGGCTCAGAAACCGTGAGAGGCCTGAGCCTCATACCCTCGCCAGCAGCCAGGATGACAGCCTTCATGAAGACCACACCAGCTGAGAAGTTACAAGGTTGCGGCCATTTAAGGGTTTCTGAACGTTCCAGAGGCGCCTACTCCTCGCCCTCTTCCTCTATCTCGCCGTACAGCGCCCGGTCCCTGGCCTCGACCCTCGACTTGGTCGCCTGTTCGTATACGTCGCACTCGCATCTGATGAGCGTGATGATGTCCCTCTTCGTGCAGTATCCCAGACCGGGTCCGGACCCTTCCTCCGGGCGAGGGTCCCAGTAAAGGCACGAAGGACACAGCTTCTTCGCCTTCTGGCCGTCTTTGCATGTAGGATGAGGTGTCACGCGGAGGTATGTGCCCTCCGTGATATTTCATGATTTCCCCACCATTTCCACGTACGCCTGGACGTAGCATACCTGTAATACTGGCACATATCTGGCTCGAGCCCGTCCCCTGCCAGATAGCATGTGTCCGAGGGGAACGAGGGGTGCCTACAGGAAGGAGGAGAGGGTCGAGCTGCCTCTGGCCCTCCAGAAGAGACTGGTCGAAGGCGCGGCGACCAGGTTCGGTACGCTCGAGAAGTTGGCGAGGGAGATGGAACTCCCGAAGTCGTCGATCCACTACTACAGGACCGGGAGGCTGACGATGCCCGTGTCCGTCATGGAACGAATGCTGGAACTGGCGAACGACGATGGATTGACAGAGGAGGTTAGGGAGACCGCCAATACCAAGGACAGGACCTGGGCGAACTCGTACGCTGCGAGCATCCACCGGGAGATGTGCAGGGAGAGGCTGAGGCTACCCACAAGGGAGGAGCTTGAGAAGAACGATGAACTGAGGAGGAAGGCAGCGGCCATAATCTCGTACGTCATGGCGGAGGGTTCCATCTGGATCAAACACAACAGGTTCGACGCGGGCATGGTGAACATCACCTTCGCGGACCACGAGACCGATCTCTATGAGCACTTCAGGTCGCTGTGCAACGATGTTTTCGATTACGATATCGGTCCGCCCCAGAAACCGGGGAACGGGGCGAAGGCCATCCGAGGGTTCATCTGCTCCAGATTCGTCGCAGAGTGGCTCGCTGCGAATGGGATACCTGCGGGGGAGAAGGCAGCAGTGGCGATGAGGATCCCCCCCTGGGTGATGGAATCCGAAGACGAGAAGACGATGGTCGGGGCTATCCAGCCATTCTTCGACGGTGAAGGACACGTGTGTCTTTCGAAGGATTCGAGACGAGCGAGTGTCATCGTCGTCCAGGCGAGGCACACCGACCTTGACTTCATGGTCCTTCCTCGGAGGCTCGGATGGAGAGGGAGGGCGAGAACACTCCCATCAGGACTCTTGGCACACAGCCAGGTGTACGGGACCGATACGATTGCATTCAGTAGCATGCTCTACAGGAGCGAGGTGCTAGACGATGCACGCACCCTGCTTCGCAGGGTCGGTTTCGGTCCCAGACTGCGGTTGTCTTCGATGTACCTGAAGGACGATGGTCTCTGGAGCGCGCACTGGGCGCTCAGCATAGGCACCAGAGAGTCCCTCAAACTGGCAGACGCGGGAATACTCACCCAGTCGCACAAGGTTGCGAGGCTGCGACCAGTGCAAGAATATAATCGTATTTTTATAAAAGCGGTAGGATGAAATCGTAGCGAGGATTGGATTTGAACCAATGATCTTCAGGTTATGAGCCTGATGGGATTACCAAACTACCCCACCTCGCTGTTTCTCGCATATGATGACCG
>DUKU01000133.1:0-7315 GCA_013329135.1 Thermoplasmata archaeon | reverse complement strand
AGCTGTCTGAGCGTCTCAGCGGTGGATATGACCCTGATATCGGGCGCATCGACCCTTCCCTTCGTGAAGCCGTCGACCTTGGCGTTCTCGAGCACGAAGTAGTACCAATCGGATCCTTCGAGTTCCAGCTGTACGGTCTTCCTCACGTTCATGAGCTCGTTCTTGAGTTCGGGGTCCTCCTCGACCTTCTTGTTGAACCGCTGTATGGCCTCGTTCAGAAGTTGCTCGACCAACGTCATCCCTCGAATGTATCCAGCTTCCTGAGGCCGTTCAGCATCATTAGGTTTTGGGAGGTTGCCCAGGACCTGCGGGTATGGGGAGGGAAGGAGCCGTTCTTGCCTATCCAGTTCCGGAGGAATGAGATGGTCTTCGGGTCCGATGTGTAGCCTGAGCCTATCGGTTGGCCTATCTCGGCCTCAATCTCCCTTACCCTCGAATCCCTTGCTACCTTGGCCACGACGGACGCAGCGGAGACGACTGGGAAGAGTTCGTCGGCCTTGTGCCGGGAATACATGCGTGCGGAGCATCTGAGCTGTGATTGGACCATGCGTCCGAAGGCGGCCTCGTCGGCGTCGGCGGCATCGATGTATGCCATCTCTGGCTGAAGACGCTCGATGATGGTGGCGAAGACACGAGCCTCGAGCTCGTTCATGGTCATGGACTCCCTGAGGGCGTCTATCTCCTCCGCGGACACTTCCACGACCTCGACCTTGGCGACCTTGCGTATCTGGGGCTCCATAACCACGCGTCTGCTGGCTGAGAGTTTCTTGGAGTCCTTGACGCCGATGGACCTGAGTTCCTGGTCCGACTCGATGGCGACTCCGCACACGACGAGTGGTCCGAGGACGGGACCGCGTCCGGCCTCGTCAATGCCGCAGATCATCGAGGTGTCCAACGGCCTCGCGATAGATAGAGGTTGCCGAGGGGGAACCCAAGGGTTATTATGGCCGAGCGGGATTCGAAACCGGTTCCATGATGCAGCAGGGTCCGGCCGGGTTCGAGGAGAACACTAGTCCAGAGCTGTTGCTGTTGATAGGACTGGTCGTCCTGTGCCTCGGGTTCGTGCTTGCGCTTGCCGGGAGGATCGCGTGGAAGCACGTGATGTCGTTCGTAGGCGGTGCCATCGGTGGCATCATGGGTTTCGTGTTCGGAACCGCCATGGGCGGCCTGCTGGTCGGGCTCATAGTGAGCATGCTCGGTGCGGTCATAGGAAGCGCGTTGTTCGTGTTCCTGGCCCAGCTCGGGCTCGGCGTTGTCGCTGGCCTGTTGACATACATCGTCGCGTCCGTCGTGGTCGGGAACACCATCGTCTCGGTGATGCTCGCCGGGGTCGCGTTCGTCGTCACGATCGCATTCATCGAACAGGCGATCGGAGTGGTGACCGCAGTGGTCGGCGGGCTGCTCGTGGGCATAGGGCTGATATGGCTCGATGTCACGGACATGACGCTGGTCGTGCTTGCGATGTTCGGGACCATGGTGTTCGGGGCCGCGTTCCAGCTGACGGCTATCAAGGAGCGCGAGGTCTTGAAGGCGGCCCCGGTCGGTCCCGTGGCGCCCGTTGCCCCGCCCATGCCTGGGAGGATGTGCTCCAAGTGCGGCGGGCCTCTGACGTACGTGCCCGAGTACAACAGGTACTACTGCCACAAGTGCCAGCAATACGAGTGACCTAACCCTGGCCGGAAAGCCGGTTAAGAACCCAGGCGATGCTACCGTCGGGGTAGTTAAATCATCATGGTTTATTAACCGCCCCAGGATATCGATTTTCGACTCTGATGAAGCATCTGGACGTGCAGAACCGGCGCATCGAGAACGGCTTCCGGCTTACCAGGGTGGGCATCACGGGCGTGAAGAAGCCCGTCATGGTACACAGGAACGGCCGGGAGAACCACCTGACGGCCTCGATCGACGTATTCGTGGACCTGCCGTCGAGCCAGAAGGGCTCGCACATGTCACGGAACGTCGAGATCATCACGGAGATGATCGACCAGAGCGTCAGGAAGGACGTCAAGAGCCTCGAGGAGCTCGCCGGGTGCATATGCAAAGCACTTCTGGAGAGGCACGAGTACGCCAGCTATGCCGAGGTGCGCATGGAGGCGGATTATTTCCTTGAGAGGTCCACCGCCAGCGGCTGGAGCACTCTCGAGCCGTTCAAGCTCATGGCGCGCGCCACATCCAGGCGCGGCAACGGACTGATGAAGCTCGTGGGGGTCGAAGTGGCCGGCATGACTGCATGTCCGTGCGCCATGGAGACGGTGACGCACATGCTGGAGAAGGACATCCCGGAGCTGGCCAGCGTGCGTGCGAAGGTTCCAATGATCACCCACAACCAGAGGAACATCACGACGCTCATGATAGAGGTGCCCGAGCATGTGGAGGTGGAGGCGGACGACCTAATCTCCATCGTCGAGGGCTCGCTCAGCAGCCCCACGTACGGCATCCTGAAGCGCGAGGACGAAGCGAGGGTCGTGCTCGACGCGCACAGGAACCCGAAGTTCGTGGAGGACGTCGTCCGGGACATCCTGGGGAAGCTCCTGGAGAGATACAAGGACATGCCCGACGCGGTGCATGTCACGGTCAGGAGCGAGAGCGAGGAGTCGATACACAAGCACAATGCTTTTGCCGAGCGCGTCACTACCCTGGGTGAGCTGAGAGCTTCAGATGACCGGTGAGAGCAGGCCTGGGCCCGGGGATGTGAGGGCAATCGTCGTGGACATAGACGGGACCCTCACCGATGATTATAGAAGGATGAGCCTCGAGGCGGTCGCCGCCCTGAGGCGCGTCGAGGACTCCGGCGTGAGCGTGATGCTGGCGAGCGGGAACGTGCTTCCGATCGCGTATGCGGTCTCGACATACATGGGGTTCAAGGGGCCCATCATCGCGGAGAACGGCGGGGTCGTGTGCCACCGGCAGCGGGTCTGGGTCCTCGGGGACGCGCAGAGGCCGAGGGAGGCCTGGGAACTGCTCAGGAGGGAGATTCCCGGGGCGGAGCGCCTGTTCACCGACCGGTGGCGCGAGACTGAGATAGGGCTGAAGCAGGACGTGGACCTCGGGCTCGTGCGCGAGCTGCTCAGGCCGATGCAGGTCGAGGTGCAGACGACGGGCTGGGCGGTCCACATCATGTCCGAGGGCATGGACAAGCTGGTGGGTGTCGAGAAGGGCTGCGAGGTCCTGGGCCTGGACATCGGCTCGGTCGGGGCCATAGGCGACTCCGAGAACGACATCCGGATGATCGAGGGGTGCGGCTGGGGCGTCGCGATCGGGAACGCCGACGACCGCACGAAGTCTTCCGCTTCGTACGTGGCCAATGGCAGGAACGGCGATGGCGTGGTCGAGGGGCTGAAGTGGCTCAGGGTGCTCCCCGAATGAACATGTTTTATACTTTCCCAAGCACGTGACGAACGTGCCATGACAATGATAGGTCTGTGCAGCATCTGCAGCGGCCCCGCGGCGGGGACATGCCCGCTCTGCGGGAGGCTCGTGTGCCCTTCGTGCTCCGACCCGGTGACGAGGGTGTGCAACGCGTGCGCTGGAAAGCGATGATGACTGAGTTGTCTCGCTTCACTTAACGAGGCGCTTGGCGTCGTCCTCGCTCATGCCCGCGGCCTTGAGCAGGTACTTGAGCCCCTTCTTCATGATCATGTCCCGGGTGTTGTCGTCCAGGAACTTCTCCATGACCACGGGGGCCCTCATGGCGTACTCGACCCCGAACTCGGAGTAGTAGTACCGGGCGTTGTCCGGGTCCAGTTCCGCCGCCTTCAGATATGCGGCCTCGGCCTCGTTGAACCTCCCGATCTCCACCAGGTATGCACCGTAAGAAGACTGGTAGATCGGGTTTTGGGGGTCCAGCTCGACGGCCTTCTTGTAGGACTCCATGACATCCTCCGGGGTGAGCTTGGGCACGCCCACGGAGGCCTCTGCCTTCCCGAAGTACGCCTCCGCGCACTTGGGGTCCGCCTTGATGATCTTGTTGTACTTCGCGACAGCCTTGTCGAACTCTCCGCCCGCCATCAGCTCCTGGGCATCCATGAGGTCCTTTTCCATCCCGGCCATGAGTCACACCGACCGCTTTGCTCAGCTGAGGCATCTATGAATCCGGGGTGGTATAAAATGTTCGGGTCCGGTAATCGAGCTTGGGAATGTGACCCGGACCTATGCGAACGTCCCCGAAAGGGTCAGCGCGGCCGCGTCGAGGGCCTCGAGGTCCATGCCGTCCAGGAGGTCGTACGGGTCCGTCGTCCAGTCTATCGCGGGGTCAACCCCTGGGAGCACAAGCGCTGCAATCTCATCCAGTGATACGAGTGTCGCGTTCAGGTCCGCGTCCATCTCCGCCGTAAGGTCGTGCTCCTCGTCAGGCCCGACCTCGGACGACAGCTGCACATATGCCTCGTACGCGCCTTCCGAGAGGGCTGTGAACGCTGCGGTGAGGTTCCCGAACACGATATATCTATCATCGCCGACAGGGTACATCACCTGTATCGCGTGGCATGTTCCAGACAGGCCAGCTGCGAGCCCCGACGCGGTGAGCGAGGACGATCGCCTCCAGCCGTTGTCGAGCAGGTCATCGACCGTGTCCGTGATGTTCTCGGACGTCATCGGGATGGCGTCCAAGATATCCTGGACGAGCACATACTGGGCCTTGTACTTGGCCTGCCTGTAATCCTCGGCTTGTCCGTAATAGAAGGCGGCCAACATCGAGAACAACAGGATGGCAGCGACTGCGATCCCAATCATCAGATAGAGTGCCTTCGGACGCTTCCTCTGAGCTTGTGCCTGCTCCATGCCCATCAACCTGGTCTCGTATTGCCGAACCGGTATATATCGGCGTCCGGAGCACAACTCTTTTATGAGCAAGGCGAGTTGTCCGGGATGATATTGCGGACGGTGCCTTGATACATGATGCCAGGCGGGCGGATGAACCCTCGACAGATGAAGGCGATGATGAAGCGCATGGGTATCTCCCAGGAGGAGGTCGAGGATGTCGAGGAGGTCATCATCAGGACCAGGACCAAGGAGATCGTGTTCAAGGGCGCCGCGGTGACGGCCATGACCGTGCAGGGGCAGAAGACCTACCAGGTCGTGGGGGAGCCGAAGGAGCGCGAGAGGAAGCGGGATGAGAAGGAGCAGGAGGGGGGCATACCGGACGAGGATGTGAAGCTGGTGATGTCCCAGGCCGGCTGTTCCGCCGCGCAGGCCAGGAAGGCACTCGAGGAGTGCGAAGGCGCCCCTGCTGAGGCCATCCTGAAACTGATGGCGTCCCGGTGATGGATTGGGTAAAGCTTATTTCATGCCTGTATGTTCAGAGTGCGTTCAGGGTTGAATCCGATGAAGCTTCATGAGATGAAGACGAAGTGCAGGATGTGCGGCAAGGAGCTGAAGGCTGACGACATGGACGACGACTTCGTCACGTTCTACTGCATGAAGTGCGGCATTTACACGACCAAGCCCGTCGACGAGTTCAAGGACCCGCCGGCGCCCGCACCGGCCGCGGAGGCCGCCACGGCCCCTGCCGAGGAGAAGAAGGCCTGAGCAGCACGTCCAGATAGTAATCCGGACCCCAGGCAGGTCATCCGCCAACCCTTAAATACGCCATTCGCTTTTGCCTCATCCCACGGCATTGGAGAAGCTGGTCCAGGGCATCCACAACATGCCCCGGTAGTGTAGCGGCCTATCATCCGAGCCTGTCGAGCTCGGGACTCGGGTCCGAATCCCGACCGGGGCGCCAGCCCTCCAATCACAGTTTTCTGAACTCGAGCTGGTAGTACACCGCCTCGCTGTAGTGGGCCTCCATCCAGAACCTCTTCTTGGCCCTCTTCTCGACATGTTCCGGAGGCTTCCTATCATGCACAGGCGGGCCGAACGGCGTGTCCCACTTCTGGAACTCCACGACCGTCAGTCTTCCCTTGGGGCCGAGGACGCGAGAGCACTCCTCGAGCACGAGGGCAGGTAGGGGGAGCTCGTGGTACACGAACGCGAGGAACACGCGATCGACCGAGCCGTCTGGGACCGGGAGGGACAGCGCTTCGCCGACGAGCGTGCGTATGTTGTCCCTGCGCCTACGGGCGGCCCTCTGCCCTAGGACCTCGAGCATCTTGGGCTCGGAGTCGACGGCGATCACTGCCCTAACCTTCGCTGATAGCGGGATGGAGAAATAGCCGATGCCCGCGCCCAAGTCGAGGAGCACATCCTTCTTCGAGACGTTCATGCGTTGGATGACGTCGGAGGGAGGTATGGCCTTCCTCCTCTCTGGTCTGTCGAGGCGGCTGACGAAGTCCCCCTCTGCCTTGAACTTGTGCGGTGTCACGGTCCACACTCTTGTGCCTGAATACTCTCGGCCGTTACAAAGGTTGGCTCATCGGTGTCTCATAACGGCAACCAGGTGCCTATGCCCTCTGCCTTGGCCATCTCGAGGATCCTCACGGCCGTGGCCATATCCTCGATGGCGACGCCGAGGTTCATGGACATGGTCCGCTCGGAGTCGCTCTCACGGCCTGGCTTCCTGCCAGTCACGACCTCACCGAGGTCCGCGTGCACGTCCGGGATGCCCGAGAAGTACCCGACGGTCTGGTAATACGCGAGTTGGTCCTTGTCGTCCGTGCAGAACTTGTCCGCCGCGTGCATCGCATCGGCCCTCCAATACGAATCGAAGTCGAGCGGGCATGCGAACGAGCCCTCCTCGAACCACGATGGCTCGATGACGGGACTTGGGTGCTTCAGTATGGGGCCGGCCGTGACGATGATGTCGCAGCCCTCGACGGCCTCCCTCGGGGAGGTGACCGGGGTCACTGCGACGCCGTGCTCGGACCTCATGTCCTCGGCGTACTTGCGCATGACCTTGCTGTCTATGTCATATGCCTTCACGTGCTCCAGCGACTTGCAGACGACCATGAGCGCCTCGAGGTTCGTGCGCCCCTGGACGCCGCAGCCAAGGATCCCGACGGTCTTGGAGTCTTCGCGCGCGAGATACTTGGCGGCTACCGCAGTGGCCGCGCCTGTCCTCTTCGCGGTGACCCAAGTCGCGTCCATGATGCCGGTCGGGATGCCAGTGACGGGATCGTTCATTATCAGCAGGCCGGATATGTACGGCAGGCCGCGCTTGAGGTTGCTGGGGAACCCGCTCACCCACTTCATCCCGGCGGCCTGCATGCCTGGGACGTACGCAGGCATGGCGTGTATGAACGAGTCCGCGACCGGGTGAATGCCGGGCTTCGGGGGCATCTCGACGTTGCCCTCACCCTTCTCCCGGAACACGGCCTCGACCGCGTCGACCACTCCGGCCATGGGCAGACCAACGGATTCGACATCCTCGCGCGACAGG
>DUKU01000186.1 GCA_013329135.1 Thermoplasmata archaeon | reverse complement strand
CCCGCTTGCCGGACGCCGCCTTCGGGGGCGGTTTTGGGGGGGAGGAAAAGTCCTCCCTGGAGATCGCAGTTGTCACCGGGGGGGTGTCCCCCCCCCGCCACAGACTGGACGGGGTCAATGAGGAGATGGCGTCTGAGATGGCCCGCACATCCTCGGTCGGCCTCCATGTGAGGAGGGGCGATTATGTCACCAACCCAGGAGCCAACGAGGTGCACGGGACCTGTCCCTCGGACTACTACTGCAAGTGCATACGGGAAGTGGCGCTGAAGGTACGGGAGCCGCACTTCTTCGTGTTCTCCGACGACGTCCGATGGACGAAGGAGAACCTCGACATCGGACACCCCGTGACCTACGTCGACCGCAACGGCCAAGAGAACGACTTCAAGGACCTGCATCTCATGATCAAGTGCAAGCACCAGATCATCGCCAATAGCACATTCAGTTGGTGGGCGGCATGGCTGAACACCAACGAGGACAAGATCGTGTTCGCCCCGTCGAGATGGTTCAGAACAGGCAAGATCGACGCCCGGGGCCTGATACCAGAAGCCTGGAACAAGGTTTGATAGTGGAGAAGGAGAGGATGCGGAGCGCCCTGAGACACGCTGATGACATGGCCCTTCCTGACACCGCCAGCGAGCCCGAAGCGTCAGGCAAGGTCGGCAGTCGGAGAGTGTCGGTGGTCATCCCGACCTACAACAGGGCGGGGGACCTCGAGGAGACGCTGGCCTCCGTGATGGACCAGGCCGTGCCGCCCCTGGAGGTGGTCATCGTCGACGACAGCACGAACGATGAGGTCGAGAGGCTGACCGGACGGCTGTCCCCTGTGTTCTCCGGTGCGGGCGTCGGCCTCGTCTACATGAGGAACCCGAAGGAGAGGGGGAACACCACGGCGAAGAACGCGGGAGCGGCGTCCTCGAAGGGGGACATAGTGCTCTTCCTCGATGACGATGTCACACTGGACCGATGCTATGTCGAGGAGATCCTTCGGGTCTACGACCTGTACCCGCGAGCGAGAGGGGTCCAGGGATACTGGGGGGACTTCCTGAAGAGGGGCAGGGCACTCCGGGTGAGGCTCCCCTTCAACCGCATGTTCTTCCTCTATCATCACAGGAGGGACTCGTGCGCGGTCCAGCCGTCGTTCCGGCCCACATACCCGTATCCGCTGACGACGATTGTCGGCTGCCAGTGGCTGTCCGGATGCAACCAGTCCTACCGCAGGTCGGTCCTCGACGAGTTCCAGTTCGACGAGAAGCTCAGGCGTTACTCCCCCGGGGACGACCTGGACTTCTCCTACAGGGTCCACAAGAGATACCCGGGGTCGCTGTTCATCACGCCCTCGGCCACGCTGGTCCACAGGACCACCCCGGCCTCGAGGACCCCGAGCATGAACCTGGTCTACATCCACAGCGCCTACCTGGAGTACCTCTTCCGAAAGAACATCGAGCAGAAGGTGTCGAACAGGCTCATCTATGGCTGGAGCACCATCGGCAGGGTCCTGACGGCGCTCATGGACGACCTCATCGGTCTGGCGAAGGGAGAATCCGCGGGCTTCCACGGCATCAGGTGCATCCTCGGCTCATTGCGCCTCTGCCGAGAGCACCGGGGGGACCTCCGGGACGGCGAGATTGGCTTCCTGGGGGAACTGATGGACTACTGACCCCCTCCCTCGGGCCCGCGGCCGGTCTACCCGTCGGGGATGGTCCACCGCATGACCGCCTCACTGCGCGAGGCGCGAGTACACCTCGTCCATCCTCGCCGCTATCTTGCGCCAATCGTACTCCTCAGCGACCCTCTCACGCGCGCGCGCCACGACCTCGGGCGACTCCAGGGCCGCGTGCAGCTTCTCGGCCAGGTCCTCTCCGGAGCCGAAGGCGTACATCTGGCCGTACCTGCCGTGGCCGATGACCTCCGCACAGCCGCTGTGGTCCGGCGCAACGACCGGCCTGCCGAGCGCCATCGCCTCGATGAGCACGATGCCGTGGCCCTCCCTCACGCTCGTGCAGACCAGCGCCGAGCTCGCGGCGATGGCGTCCAAGGTCGACGCGTGGTCGAGCGGGCCGATGCACCTGAGGTTCGACGGGAGGGGCACGCGCTCGAGCCCCGCGACGGACGGGCCGTCCAGGCCTGACCCCACCATCACGAAGCTCTTCGAAGGCGCGCCCCTGGCGAGGTCCACGAACGCATGGTGGTTCTTCATCGGGCTGCTGCTCCCGGCGAACAGGACGAAGTCCGAGAGACCATATGCCTTGCGGAACCTGTCGCCGTCTGCGCGCGCGCATTCGGCCAGGTCGACCCCGTTCGGGATGTACAGCGAGTCCAAGTCGTGCTCGGATAAGAGGTAGTCTCTCAGGTAGTCTGAGACGCATATCCTGACATCGGACTCCCTGGCGACCTTGAAGGCCGCCTCGTTGGCGTCCTCCTGCCAGGGCTCGAGCGCGCCCGAGGGGCAGTCCTCTGGGAAGTAGAACGCGTGGTAGGTGTGCACCCAACCCGACGCCCTGGGCCTGGAGCGGCGGCAGAGCCTCGTGAACCAAGGGTGGGCGTGCGAGTGAAGGATGTCATACCCCCATAGGCCGAAAGGCGCCCTGAGCCGCGTATACGCCTCGTACCTCGGCCCTCTCGACCGGTTCCCTACGACGACCCTCGTGAACAGGGACGGGGCCTTGGTGACAGAATGCGACGAGTGCTTAGCGATGGCATCTATGTGCCTGCTGACGCCGCCAGCCTCACTGAACACCGGCCCAACAACCACCTTCAGCGCCATTCTCCATCCTCAGAAGCAGGGTGCCGGGGCCATCAACCGTCCCCGTTCCTGAGCCTGTCGTGTTTCAGAGGCGCCCCGTTCACGTATCCCATCAGGTCCTCGACCTCCTTCGCGAGGGATGGATCGTCCCTTATGACGTAGCCCATCCACGCCTCCACCTTCTCCCGGTACTCCTTCGTCTTCGGGTCGGCCTCCTCGATCATCTTGAGCATGGGCAGCCAGATGAGCCTGTAATGGACGAGCTCCTTCGCGGTCATCTTCTCCTTGGCATATGGGTTCCTCTCGACCAGGACGGACATCTGCTCCCGCCACATCCTCAGGCGCGTGTCCCATATGATGGACGTGCCCCATATGAGGAGGCCGATGATGACGAGCAACACCGTCGCCCCGATGTAGGGCGTCTCGAATATGCCCGAGCGCCAGCTGACCTTGTCGTATATCAAGAGGGCGTCGGTGATGGCCAGCATCGCCAATGACAAGATTGCGGCTATCTGCTGCACCCTCCACATCTGGAGCATGAACCACTTCTTGACCCCGAACGCCATCTGTCGCACGACTCCTTGAACGGAGGGCCATTATGCTGCACACTATATGAGGGTTCTCAGTTCCCGAGGTCCCTCGACAGGGCCTCCGCGATCCTCTCGGACGCATCCCCCTTCCCGTACGGGCACGGGGCGAACCTCGTCCTCGGCTCCTTCATGTGCGCGCGCAGGGCGCGCAAGACCGTCCGCGGGTCGGTCCCGACCACGGTGCAGTACCCGGCCCTCACGGCCTCGGGACGCTCCGTCGAGAGCCGCATCACGAACACCCTTTTCTTCAAGACAGGCGATGATGCTTCTTCTTGAATGCCACCTGAATCTGTCAAGATGAACGACGCGTGCCTCATCAGGGTCAAGAGGCCGAAGTACCCCGCGGGCGGCAGGAGCTTGATGTTCTCCGATGCCTCCACCTCGGCCTTGAGCCCGCTCTCCATGAGCCGCAGGCCGGCCCTAGGATGCAGCGGGAGGACCACGGGGAGAGGCGACTCCTCGAGTATCCTCACCATGCCCTTCAACGTCCTGGGGTCGTCGACGTTCTCCGCCCTGTGCAGGGTCGCGAGGGCGAACTCGTCCCAAGGGACCTCGCCCATGACCTTGGAGCTCTTCAGGGCCTTGGGCAGGTACTGCACGGTCGCGTCTATGACCGTGTTGCCAGTGCGGTACACCCTGCCCCAGACATGCTCCTGCCTGAGTATGTCGACGGAGTCCTTCGTGGGCGCGTACAGATAATCCGAGCCGTGGTCCGTGAGCCTCCTGTTGAGTTCCTCAGGCATCCTGAGGTCGTAGCTCCTCAGGCCCGCCTCCACGTGGCCGACCTTGACCTTGAGCTTCATCGCGGCTATCGCGCCCGCGAGCACGGTGTTGGTGTCCCCCTCCACGAGGACGCAGTCGGGCTCGGAGTCGAGGAACTCTTTCTCGAACTTGATGATGGCGTCGCCGGTCTGATGGCCTGGAAGGCCAGAGCCGACGCCCAGGAACGAGTCCGGCTTCGGGAGGCCCAGCTCGTCGAAGAAGACCTGGGACATCTGATAGTCGTAGTGCTGACCCGAGTGCACGAGCCTCGGCTTCAGCCGCGCGTTCCTCAGCGCGAAGTACACCGGGGCCATCTTGATGATCTCGGGCCTCGTGCCTACGACGACGGAGACGGTCATGCCCGCAGCATCATACTCCGGGATGATAACGGTTTGCGACATGACATCTGAACGACAGGATGGGACTGCCTGCAGCGTACATGTAGGCGAAGGGGTTCTCGACACCGGATGACGAATCCCAAGGCATGGCGCCTGAGAGGATGTGGTCCGCGTACAAGGAGTTCTGCCACATCAGGGAACGAGCTCTGATGACCGGATCGTGCGACCTTACGGGGCTGCACAGGGTGTGTCCGACCGTCCTCCTGCCGCTCGTGGACTTCCTGAGGAGGACTGAGGTGCCCTGGATACCCCCCAATGACGGAGCATTGTCCGAGTGCATCTCAGCGGCTGTCCAGGAGCAGCTCCGCATTGTTCATGACGGACCGACATACGATCAGGTCGTCAAGCTGCCGAGAGGCCATCAGGAATTGACGGGTTCCCTCGCGGCCTTCTCCAGACGACACGACTGGGGGAGCGAGTACGGTGGGAGGAACGCTCTCATGTACCTCATCGGAGAGCTCGTCCACAACGTATACGACCACTCGGATTCGAGCAACTCGTATCTGATGGCTCACAGGGACGACTGTGGCAAGGACATGGAACTCGCCGTGTTCGATGACGGCGTGACGATGGCAGGGAGTCTGAGGAGGTCGGGAATCGTCGTCGAGGATGACGTCCTCGCCATCGCAATGGCTATGAACGGACTGTCGTCGAAGGGCGAGGGGCGTCGAGGTTACGGGCTGCGATCCAATGTGCGGATGTGCGTGCAAGGTCTTCGGGGAAGCGTCCTCGCTGTCAGCGGAGGAGGTGCGATCGAGTTTCGCGCTTTCGAAGAAGGCCGGGACGATGTCCAGGAGGGGTATGAATTGAATGGCAATGTTTATAGGCTGGCGGGCACACTGGTATCCGTGCGCATCCCGTTCCAGAAGAAGGGAGTGAACATCTATGACTTCGTCTGAGAGAGTTCATGTCAGGACTGTCCTGTTCGAGGACCTCATCATGAGGCTGTCCGCGGCGGATCTCTTCGAAGTCATCGAGAAGGTCCCTGACGATACCGTCGAGGTTGACTTCGAAGGCGTGAAGTCGTGCACCCGGTCGTTCGCCGACGAGTACTACATGCGGAAGCTCAGGTCCACCAAGACTGTCAGAGAGATCAACACCCCCACCTGCGTCCACCAGCTGCTGATGGCCGTGGCCCATCCCGGGAAGAAGGACCAGGTCATCGACATAGAGAACCTCAAAGTGACCGTGCTGTGATTCCTCTGGTCCTCCGAGTCGCCAGTGAGCGCAGTGACATCTAGGCGGATGGACGGCGCTGGCTAGCACACTCCATCGCCAACCACCCGAAGAGGGGTTGGACTTGTCGCGAGTTGATTGCATCATGATGCAGTTGACTGCCGTATTCTACATGCAGTATAATACAATTATATATAAGGAGGACCAACATAGCACGCGATGATGCCTCAAGACCTCAGCATGACACAGGCGAGCCTCTTGGCCGTCCTGAGAGAGCAGAACCCTTGGTGGACCAGAGAGGCCGTCCCGATGCAGCTCCAGAGGGAATACCGGAGGATGGAGCTGAAGGAGATCAAGACGGAGCTGAAGAGCGACAAGATCCTGGCCATCACCGGCCCTCGAAGGGCTGGGAAGACCACCGTGATGTACCAGCTGATCCAGGACCTCAGCACGCAAGGCGTGGACCCTCGCAGGATACTGTTCGTCAACTTCGACAACCCCGGCGTCGTCCCCTACATGGGACGTCCGTTCCTCGACATCTTGAACGGATAACTGGAGGGTGTTCTCATGGAACCCATGGTCGAGCTGAAGGGGAGCGTGTATGTGTTCTTCGACGAGGTCTACGCGCTCCCCGGATGGGCGAGGCTCCTCAAG
>DUKU01000141.1:6444-8501 GCA_013329135.1 Thermoplasmata archaeon | reverse complement strand
TACTTCTCTATGAACTTCCTGTCGATCTTGGTCAGCGCGTCAACAGGTAGGGCGGAGAGCAGTTCCCAGCCGAGGTCCAGCGTCTGCTGGATGGTCCTGTCCTCGTCCTTGCTCTGCCGCACGAACCTGTCCTCGAACGCGGCCGCGAAGTCGAGGAACTTCCTGTCCCTGTCCGAGAGCGCCTCCTTGCCCACGATGGCGACCAGGCCCCTGAAGTCCCTGCCCTCCGCGTAGGCCGCGTACAGCTGGTCAGACACGGCCCTGTGGTCTTCCCTGGTACGGCCCAGACCTATACCCTGCCCCATGAGCCTCGACAGGGACCGCTCGACGGCGACGGGCGGATAGATGCCTTGCCTGTGCAGGTCCCTGGACGCGACGATCTGACCCTCGGTGATGTACCCTGTCAGGTCAGGGATCGGGTGCGTGATATCGTCGCCTGGCATGGACAGGATCGGGCACTGCGTGATGGATCCTTTCTTCCCCTTTATCCTGCCCGCGCGCTCGTACAGGCTCGCGAGGTCGGTGTACATGTATCCCGGGTATCCGCGCCTCGCTGGCACCTCCTCCCTCGCCGCGCCGATCTGCCTCAGGGCCTCGCAATAGTTCGTGAGGTCTGTGAGG
Organism: Thermoplasmata archaeon; assembly: GCA_013329135.1. Taxonomy (GTDB): domain Archaea; phylum Thermoplasmatota; class Thermoplasmata; order UBA10834; family UBA10834; genus UBA9653; species UBA9653 sp9653u. The sequence continues at coordinate 7,880 of DUKU01000141.1, read as the reverse complement.
ATGACCAGCACCTGCATGTCGAGGTCGAAGGCCAGGTACTCGGCCGTCGTCAGGGCGAGCCTGGGCGTCAGGAGCCTCTCGATCGCAGGATCGTCCGCGAGGTTGAGGAACACGACCGCCTTCTTGAGCGCGCCCGTGCGCTCGAAATCCTTCATGAAGTATTGGGCCTCCTCGCTCGTGATGCCCATCGCGGCGAACACCACCGCGAACTCATCCTTCTCACCCAACACCTTCGCCTGCCTCGCGATCTGGAGCGCGATGTCGTTGTGCGGCAGGCCGGAGCCGGAGAAGATCGGGAGCTTCTGCCCCCTGACGAGCGTGTTCATGCCGTCTATGGAGGATATCCCGGTCTGGATGAACTCCTGAGGATTGTCCCTTGCATAGGGGTTGATGGCCGCGCCGATGATCTCGAGCCTCTTCTCAGGTATGATCGGCGGGCCCTTGTCCAGCGGGTCCCCGGAGCCGGACAGTATCCTGCCCAGCATGTCCTTGGAGACGGGCATCTTGATAGTCTCGCCCAGGAACTTCACGCCTGACGCGCGGTCGATACCGCCCGTGCCCTCGAACACCTGGATGACCACGACATCGTCGGATGTGTCCAGCACCTGTCCTCTCTTGACAGAACCGTCGGGAAGCGCGATCGACACGAGCTCGCCATACGCGATCGGTTCGGTCTTCTCGACGAAGACCAGTGGGCCCGCAATCTGGTTAATCGTGTGATACTCCTTGGCCATGCGTCACACCCCCAGCTCAGCGAACTGCCTGTCCATCTCGGGGAGTATGGACTTCAGGTCCTTGTCGATCGTCTCCTCGAACTTGAGCTTGCCCAGGTCCGCCCTGACCTTGAGCGATACTATCTTGTCCAGAGGCACCTCGAGCGATATGGCCTTCTTGGACAGGTCGGAGAAATGCCTGATGGCGTTCATGTACGCGTACTGTCTCTTCAGCGGGCTGTACGTGTCCACCGCATGGTAGGCGCTCTGCTGCAGGAAGAACTCGCGGATCATCCTCGCCACATCCAACGTCAGGCGCTGCTCCTCGGGGAGGGCGTCCGAGCCGACCAGCTGCACTATCTCCTGCAGCTCGGACTCCTTCTGGAGCGTCTCCATTGCCCAGAGCCTCAGAGGACCCCAGTCCTCGGCGACGTTGCGCCTGTACCATTCCTCGAGTATGGGGTTGTACAGGCTGTATGATGTCAGCCAGTTGATGGCCGGGAAGTGCCTCCGCTCCCTCAGCTTCGAGTCGAGAGCCCAGAACACCTTGACGATCCTCAGTGTGTTCTGGGTGACTGGCTCGCTGAAGTCGCCGCCCGACGGCGACACCGCGCCGATGACGGATATGGATCCCGTCGGGCCGGCGAGCGTGTTGACGCGGCCGCACCTCTCGTAGAACTCAGAGAGCCTGGACGCGAGATATGCTGGATATCCCTCCTCGCC
>DUKU01000141.1:4866-6245 GCA_013329135.1 Thermoplasmata archaeon | reverse complement strand
TCCGCGATGGTGATGCCCGTGTACACAGACGCCTCCCTGGCCGCGACTGGCATGTTCGAGGTGTTCGCGATGAGCACCGTCCTGCCCATGAGCGGCTTCCCGCTCTTAGGGTCCTCGAGCTCCGGGAAGGTCGTGAGCACCTCCGTCATCTCGTTGCCCCGCTCGCCACAGCCCACGTAGACGACGATCTGCGCGTCGCTCCACTTGGATAGCTGCTGGGACGTGACGGTCTTGCCCGTGCCGAACCCGCCTGGGATGGCCGCTGTGCCACCCTTGGCGAGCGGGAAGAGCATATCTAACACGCGCTGTCCAGTCACGAGCGGGATGTCTGGGAGCAGTTTGTCCATGTATGGTCTCGGCGACCTGACGGGCCAGTATTGAGCGAGCTTGATCGCGTGGCCGGTGTCGAGCGTGCCCACTGGCTCCTCGACCGTGAACTCACCCTCGGATATGCTCGTGACCTTCCCCTCCACACCTGGGGGGAGGAGCACCTTGTGGACGATGTTGCCTTCTGGCACCTCGCCCACGATCATGCCGCCGTGCAGGTCGTCGCCCTTCTTCACGGTCGGTTTGAACTTCCACTTCTTGGACCGGTTCAGGCCGGGTGCGGTGACCCCCCTTGACACGAAGTCGCCCTGCTTCTCCATGAGCACGGGCAACGGCCTCTGGACGCCATCGTACACGCTGGACAGCAGGCCTGGGCCGAGCTCGACCTGGAGCGGCGCGCCGGTATCGACGACGACCTCACCGGGCCTGATCCCGGACGTGTCCTCGTACACCTGGATGACGGTCTTGTCGCCGACCAGCTTGATCACCTCACCCATCAGCTTGAGCTCGCCGACGAGCACGACATCGTACATCCTCGGCGAGACGCCTTCGGCGGTGACAACTGGTCCCGCGACCCTGCATATCCTTCCACTCTTACCGCTAGCCATTCGGAAACGCCTCCGTCACTTGTTCTTGTAAAGGTCGATACCCATCGCCCTTCTGACCTTGTCTCTGATGTCGCCTTCCTCCTCTCCGACAGGTATGACGACCGGTTCGACACTGGCCATCAGCTTGTCGCGCAGCTGCTGGGGGAGCCGCTCGAGGTCCTTCGTGTGCACGGCGAGTATGCCGACGCTCTTCTCCTGGACCAGCTGCAGGATCATTTCCTGCAGCATCTCGGGCGCGACGCCGTAGACCTTCTTGATCCCAGCGAGTCTGAAGCCGACGACGAACTCCTCAGATCCCACTACTGCGATCTCCAATCACATCACCAGCAACTCTTCGATGACTCTCTTGGGCAAGCCGCTCTCCTTGCCCCTCGCGATGATCCTGATGTTGTCCACTTCCACCTTCTTCCGTATCATGTAGTTGACTATCGGAAGCACCGACAG
>DUKU01000141.1:2662-4671 GCA_013329135.1 Thermoplasmata archaeon | reverse complement strand
CTCGACCGCAGGCTTGATGTCCTCGAACAACGACGACTTCTCCAGTTCCGCCACGATGGCGTCTGTCCCCTCGCCTTGGGCCATCGCCCTCAGCTTGTCCATGCCGAACTCGAGCCCGCCAGGGATTAGGAACTTCTGGATGCGCTCCTCGGGTATGCGCTCGGCCTTGAGTTTCAGGAGAACCTTCAGATTCGTGACATCGACCTCGCGCCTCACGAAGTCCCTCAGCAGCCGCTCGGGGTTGTTGGTCGGCTCTATCACGTCGAGGAGGTCGTAGTACAGCATCTTGTCCAGATGATCCTCCAACGGGGCCAGTTTTCCTGAATCGACCACGTCTCTGTGCAGTTCCGGCGTGATCCGCAGCGCGGCCTGCTTGGAAAGGTCCTCCATGACCTCGTGGATGCCCTCGGTCTCCACGAGCGACTTGAGGTACTCCTCGGAGAACGCCCCCGCGGGCACGAGTGTATCGATGATCTCCTCCGGCCTCGCCTTGGATATCTTCCCTCGGAGGACCGTCTTGACATTGAACGTGTCCCACCGCCTCAGGTAGTTGCCCACCATCTCCCTCAGGTGGCCCGTGGTGAAGCTCAGGATGTCGGAGTACGTGGCCGCGAGGCTCCTGGTGACCGCAGCCTCGACGAGGTTCGCGCCCGAGTACTTGGAACCATACAGGGCCATCTCATCCTTGTATTGGGTCTCGCCCAGGAAACGGCCGATCTCGTGGATGTCCATGACGAGCATGCGGGAGTACGCGTCCTTGGAGAGCAGGAAGCTCTTGCGCGCTTTGACACGCGCGCACGCATACGCATAGTTGCCTTTCCCGCCGAACAGACCCATCGGTCACATCACCCGAACAGACTGGAGTATATCTCCTGGATCTTCTTGTTCCAAACATCCTCGAGCATGCTCTCGAAACGGTAGTCGAGCCTGACGGTACGGTCCTTGCTCTCGAACACGAGCCCGCCCTTGCAATCGATCACGCCGCCGTTGCTGATGCCCTGAGGCGGCCGCACCAACCGCTTGTCCGAGGCGTTCGAGTACACATAGCACTCGCCCAGCTCCTTCTTCGCCTTCTCCATGAGCCTCGCGAACATCCTCGTGCGCTTGTCCTCGGGGTAGTTGACGATCTCGGTGAGCACGAGCGCCTTGAGCTCGTCCATCACCTGCCTCTGTGCCGACAGGAGCGCCTTCTTCGACTCCAGCTCCGCGCTGGACAGCTCCTGCTGCTCCATCTGGGATATCCTGGAGTCTGCGCGCTGGGAGGCTTTCTCCCTGTGCTCCGCTATCTGGGCATCCGCCTGGATCACGTGCGCGTCCCGCTCACGCTCCCCCTGGTGGATGATCTCCAGCTTCCGCTCCTCGCCTCTTCGCAGTATGTCCTCGACTACCTTCTCGAGACTCATGGTGCATCAGCTCCTGAGATTGCTCGACCGGCCGGTCCCACTGTCGCTTCCCGCATCTCACGCGTTCATTATCAGGAAGGCCACGACGAAGCCGAGGATGACTATCGTCTCGGGCAGGACCATCATGATCATGCCCTTTCCGAACATCTTCGGGTTCTCCGCGGTCGCGCCGACCGCCGCCGCACCTACCTGTCCCTGAGCGACGCCGGTGCCCAGGCCCGCGACACCTATCGCGATCCCCGCGCCGATCATCGCCAGTCCCACTTGTGTTGGGTCCATTCTCTTCTACCTCCTTCATTTCGTTGCGACTGAATGCCGCCTCAGGTACCTCAGGGGAGAGAACTCCTTCCCTCCGCCCTCGAAGAACTTGAGGAAGAACTCCACATAGTTCAACCTGATAGCCTGAATCCCCGCGGACAGCGCCCCGAGGAAGAACACGAAGAACATCTGGGTCACGAAGAGGGCGAGCACACCGGCAATCACGATGCCTATGTTGTGACTCTCGAATATCAGCGGGAAGAGCATGGTGTTGAAGGCCAATGCCATCGCACCCTTCCCGACAGCCAGCGCGGCCAACCTCGTGTACGACACAAGGTTCGTGAACAG
>DUKU01000141.1:0-2476 GCA_013329135.1 Thermoplasmata archaeon | reverse complement strand
CCGATGACCTCGGACAGCGCCATCGGGCCTTCTGTGAGTGACAGTCCTATCACCCCTGCTACGATGAAGGCCAAAGCCGTGATCGAGACTTTGATCCCTGCGACGGACGTGCCTGCGTCCGGGACCCAAGCCAGAACGGTGTCGTTGACGAAACCGCTCGTGCCGGTCGCGCCACCAGCGATGTACATTATCTCGATGAACAGGCCGAGCAGGATCAGGAGCCACGCGACCTTGGCGAAGGCGTGCTTGCGGTCGTGGCGGATGTGGTTGACGAAGCCCAGCACGAACCCGAGTGTCAGGTGCACCCAGCCGGCGAGGAGGGACAGGGCGAGCATCTCCTTGATGTCGGTCATCTTGTCCAGCATCGGATGGATCGGGATGTTGGCGACCGATTCCCACGAATGCTCATCGGGGTGCGCTTCCGGCGGATGGAACGGGACCCCGAACGCCTCAGCGAACACGAACAGGCCGAACAGGCTGGCCATGATGCCCCCTGCGAGGACTATCGTGCCGAGCTTCTGCAGGTCGGGGAAGTCCTTGAGTTTCAGGCGCATGAACGCGCCCAAGCAGGCGAGCCCCAGACCGAACCCGAGGTCGCCGATCATGAAGCCGAAGAAGAGAGGGAATGTCAGGAACAGCACGATCGTGGGGTCGATCTCATCGTACTTCGGCGTGGACACCAGGTCGATGAAGAACTCGAACGGCTTGACGGGTTTGGGGTTCTTGAGGAGGACCGGCGGCTCGTCGCCCTCCTCCTCGGGGAGCGTCTCCACGAACGCGAGCCCACAACAAAGGGAGTTCAGGGAGGTCTGGAGTTCCTCGACCTTCGCGGTCGGGAGCCAGCCGTCGATCACGAACGAGTTCGTCGATGTGGCGATCCGGAGCGGCGTCTCCGCCTTCATGACCTCGATCGACAGGTCCTCCTCCGAGGCGATGATGAGGTCCGCGAACTTCTTCCTGATGGCTTCGAGGTCGCTCTCAGTGCGGGCAAGGTCCTCTTCGAGGCCTTTGATGTCCGCCCGGTTCCTCTCGATGACCTTGGACGGATCGCCCGTGACCTTGGGTAGCTTCGACTCCTGGAACCCGTGTTCTGCAAGGATCCTGGTGACCTCCGGCCTATCCTCGACCCTCGCAAACACGGCGACTGCGAGGTCACCCTTCCGGAGGTCCTTGAGGACCTCGACATTGACGAGCTTGAACCGTAGCGCAGACTCTGGGTCGGCCCTGCATGTGCCGACGGACGAGAATATCGTCTCGAACCCTTCGTAGTCCTCGACAGGGATGCCGAACGGCGCGAACGGCTCCAACGTCTTGATCTCCGATTCCTTGTCGCGGATGAGAGACTGTATCCTCTGCCTCGCCTCGGCCTTCTTCGAAGTGTTGAGGTCGAGCGTGACCAGCGCCTGGTCGAGCGTCTTCCGTATCTCGGATGTGACCATCCGCTCGGATGGTTTGTGAGAATCGATGGAGAGCGCGCGGATCATGGACCGCAGCTTCAGGAGCTTCTGAGACGCGTCCGATGCTCTCGCAAGCGGCTGGCCGATCTTGAAGTCCTCATCTTGCTCAGTGAAGTCTATGAGATGCAATACTCCGAGCTCGTAAAGGCACTCGATCGTGACATCGAGGCTCTCGATCGACCCGACGACGACCGCTCGGGTCATCTCCTCCGGTCTAAGCATCTGCTGCCCTCTCGAACTCCGAAAGGACCAAAGCCTTCACCTTGCCCGAATTCGTCCGGGCCCGCAAGACGAGCGCCTGGGCCTTCCGGGCTCCTTCCGCAAGGACCGCCTGCTTCCTGGCATCGGTGGCCCTCTTGGCTTCCCCGTAGCGGGCGTCCGACTGCTTCCTCAAATCAGCGTCGGCAGCCTCGACCTTCTCCAAGGCCCGCCTCTTGCCATCGGCCTGGAGCTGCTTGCGCTTCTCCTCCGCCTCCTTGACCACGACGCGGACATGCTCCTCCGCCATCTTGATCTGGTGAAGGATCTCAGCCTTTCCCATGTTTGCCACGCCCTCGTTGCTGATGCTGATTTCGATATAATAGACTAGCGATGACGTGGCGTATCGCCAGACATGTCATCTCCATTCGATGGACGATGGGCGGAACACGTCCGGTTTGGGGCGTCCTCTAGCTTCCGAGCGGCTTTCGCTGCAGCTTCGCCTTGAAAAGCTTCTCGTCCACCCTGGTGACCTTGATGCCGCCCTGCTCCAGCAGCTCGAGGCCCGAGAGGTCCGAGTAGTTGCCGATGTACACGACGCGCGCGACCTGCGCGTTCATAATCATGCGCGCGCAGAGGGGACAGGGCACTATGGTGGAGTAGATGGTCGATCCTTTCGCATTGGTCCCCGCCTGTATGAGCGCATTCTGCTCCGCGTGCACGGCCGTGCAGGTCTCCAGCCTCGTCCCTGACTGAATCTTCAGCTTGTCCCTGATGCAGCCCATCTCCCCGCAGTGCGGCATGCCCCTCGGGTTCCCGTT
>DUKU01000169.1 GCA_013329135.1 Thermoplasmata archaeon | reverse complement strand
AGGACACCGAGACACGTGCACTCATTGGCCTCGTCGGCCTGCTGAGGCTGGGCAACTGCGTCATGGGCGCGCTCGGCGTGCTGCTCGCAGCGCTAATCTGTGCCGGCCCGGAGCACTTGCTCGATTACACAGTCGAAGTAGTCCTATCGATGCTCATAGTCGTCCTGTTCACTGGCGCGGGCAATGCCCTCAACGATTACTTCGACCGGGAGGTCGACAAGGTCGCGCATCCAGAGAGGCCGATTCCCATGGGGACCGTGTCGTCACGGAGCGCGTTAGTGCTGTCGATTGTGCTGTTCTCACTGACCGTGGTTGCGAGCGTTTTCGTCAACCTGTGGTCCACCCTGATAGTTGTCACGTCGATATTCTTCATGGTCGCCTACGAGGTGTTGCTGAAGGCTGAGGGTTTAGCGGGGAACCTCACTATCAGCTGGCTCACAGGCGCCCTGTTTCTCTTTGGCGGGGCGGTTGTGGACAGCATGGATATCGCTTGGATATTGGCGGCGCTCGCGTTCCTGGCAACCTTGGGTAGGGAGATAGTCAAGGACGTCCAGGACATCGAAGGTGACAGAGGCTCGAGGACCACACTCCCGATGCGGTTGGGGACCAAGAACGCCGGATTCGTGGCCTCCGCTGCCTTTGTCGGCGCAGTCGCGCTGAGCCCGGTGCCGTATCTCTGCGAGCTGCTTTCAGCATGGTACATTCCCATGGTAGCGGTCGCCGATGCAATGTTTATATACTGCGCGACGGTTCACTTCGCCGACCCGAAGAAGGGTCAGAAGGTGGCTAAGCTGGCAATGCTCGTCGCCTTGATATCTTTCCTTCTGGGGGGCGTACTCTGACCGTCAAGGATTCCATCCTCAGCACGCTCAGGCAACACAAGATGCACATGACACTCATTGACCCTGAGAAGCAGCCCGCCGAGGATTCCGCGGGCATCGCACGCACGGCGTGCGAGATGGGCACGGACGCCATAATGGTCGGCGGGTCCACTGGCGTCACGCAGGGCAACCTTGACTCCACCGTCGACCGGATCAAGAATGCATGCAAGCTCCCCGTCATATACTTCCCCTCCGGTGCCAACGCCATTGCGCGCGAGTGCGATGCGATATACTTCATGAGCATGCTCAACTCCCGAAATGTGAGGAACATAACTGGGGAGCATTGGCGGGGTGCGCCCGTGATACGCAAGCTCGGTCTAGAGACTATATCGATGGGTTATGTCATAGTCGAGCCGGGCATGAAGGTCGGAGAGGTCGGCGAGGCTGATCTCGTGGATAGGTCCGACATCCCCCGTGCAGTGGGTTATGCGCTCAGTGCCGAGATGTTTGGGATGGACCTGTTCTATCTGGAGGCCGGTTCGGGCGCTCCCATGCCCGTGCCGCCAGAGATGGTCCGGGCGGTCAGGGCGAGTGTGAGCATACCGATCGTTGTAGGCGGAGGCATCACTGAGGTCAGTCATGTGTCTCCCCTCGTGTCCGCAGGTGCGGACATAGTGGTCACCGGGACGCTTGTGGAGAACGGCGGGTTCGAGGCCAGGCTGAAGGGGATCGTGGACGCGGTCCACAGAGGTTAGGACCTCTGTCGACGGCAACGTCATAATGTTTTTGTAGTGACCTCACGAATACTCATGGCAGGTGAAACCATGGGAATCATGGATTACTTCAAGAGGGCCGAGAAGGACATCATGTGCCCTGAGTGCGAGAAACACAAGAAGCACGTGAAGCTCGTCGAAGGCGACGGGAAGGTCATCGAGTGCCCGGAGTGTCACTACATCCACATGGCCAGGAGATAGATTAACTCCTCGGTCTCTGGCCCAAACCCCGGAAACACCTTTCAGTCACGAGTGAACCGACACTCGCGATGTCATTCTGAGCGTTTCATGTGGGAGTGTGCGCCCCGCAACATTGATGCAGGTGCCTCCCGATATGGTCCATTGGATGCCTCCCCCCAGACCCATAGCATTCCAAGCCACTAATGGCGCGACGTCCCAAACCGAAGTTGCATCGGTTCTTCTTGTGGATGACGATCGCGATTTCCATCTCCTCGTGAAGGAGATGCTGGGGCGTCTGGGTCGGTTCGAGGTGACCTCGGCTGAATCGGTGGACGAGGCCCTCGCTCTTCTGAGCAAGGGCCATTACGACGTCATCGTGGCCGACTATCTCATGCCAGGGGCCACCGGGCTGGATATGCTGAGGACGCTTAGATCTGAAGGCAACGACACCCCCTTCGTCATGTTCACGGGCAAAGGGCGGGAGGATGTGGCGATAGACGCCCTGAACAGCGGCGCCGATTTCTACGTGCAGAAGGGGGGCGACTCCGGGGCATCGTTCGCGAACCTATCCAAGATGATTGTGCATCTGGTGCAAGCTAGGTGTGCCGAGAGGCGCGGTCATGAGTCCCTCGGCAAAGCCATCTCCAAGCTCCAGGAACTCGATTCCATCGTCAATCAGAGCCCCGTCATAGTCGCGACCTGGCTCGTCGGCGAACGGTGGCCGATGGGATACATATCGTCGAACGTGTCGCAGCTCGGTTACTCTGCGGAGGATTTCATGTCTGGCCGGGTTTCGTATGCGGACATCGTGCACCCGGAGGACCTCCCTGGATTGAGGGCTGAGGTGGTGAGGAGCAACGAGAGCGGTTCACATTCGTGGGGTTTCGAGTACCGAGTTCTTACGAAGGCCGGTGATGTGCGGTGGATCAACGAGCGCACACTGATTATTCAGAAGGAAGGCGTGCCAATCGGATGGCAGGGTGTTCTGCTCGATATCACGGATCGGAAGCTGGCGGAGAGAAGGATACATGATCTTGCGATGATCGTGGATTCGTCGCATGACGCTATTTACGGGATGGATCTCGATTACACTATCACTAGCTGGAATCGGGCGGCGGAGGAATTGTACGGATACTCCGCGGCAGAAGCCATCGGGACCAAAGGAGAGTTCCTCGTGCCAGACGATATTCGAGAGGAGCTCGCATCGGTCAGAGCCCGTGTGAGGAATGGCGAGAAGGTCGACAACTACGAGGCCGTCAGGCTGAGAAAGGACGGGACTCGAGTGGATGTCGCGATCACGTTCTCTCCAGTACGGAATGATTCGGGGAAGGTGGTTGGTTTCTCGCTGACCGTCCGGGACATTTCGGAGCGGAAGAGGGCCGACCACCTGCTTGCAGAATCCGAACTCAAATACAGGACTCTGTTCGACGGCGCGAATGACGCGATATACATCCTGGACGCCGAGGGACGCATACTAGACGTCAACAAGACCGCATGCGAACAGAGCGGGTATTCGAGGAATGAGATCATAGGTGGCTCGATCACTGAGATTGAAGCCCCTAGCGAGGCGGGAGGGACTGTGCCAAGGATTGATTCTGTGAAGCGTCATGGAGCCGGCTTCTTCGAGTCCATGCACAAGGCCAAGGACGGCAGGGAATTCCCGGTCGAAGTGAGCGCGAGGCTCATCGAATATGCTAGTCGACCAGCACTTATGGAAGTGACCCGGGATATCAGCGAGCGCAAGATGGCTGAGGACGCCCTGAGGACCGTGATGTCAAGCCTGGAGGATCTGGAGTCGATTGTGACTTCCAGCCCTGCGGTTGTGTTCCAGTGGACCTATTCGGGCAGGGAGGGCAGACGTGTCCAGTTCGTCAGCAACAATGTGCAGCAATTCGGCTACGCGCCATCAGAGCTGGTCTCGAAGATGTTCGACTTCTGGGAGCTTGTTCATCCTGATGACAGGGTCGTCGTCGCCTCTGAGATATCGAAGTATCATGAGACGGGCGCGGGCATGTACACTCTGGAGTACAGGATCGTGACGAAGGACGGCGGCGTGAGGTGGGTTGAAGACAGGACCTCCGTGGTCATGGATGATGCCGGCTTGCCCGTGCGACATCAGGGAATAGTGATGGACATAACGGCCAGGAAACTCGCCGAGGAGGCCCTGAAGAATGCGAACGAGAAGTTGAACCTCCTCGGATCGATAACCAGGCACGATGTCGCCAACCAGCTCGGGATACTCGTCGCCGCTATGTCACTGCTCGAAGAGGAGTCTGACGAGGCATCGAAGAAGGCGCGCATGAAGATGATGCAGGAAGCGGTCTCGACCATATCCCAGCAGCTGGAGTTCGCCGGTTCATATCAGAAGGCTGGGACGAAGCAACCTGAGTGGGTGCACGTGAGGCTTGACATCGCCGTGGCCGTCAGCTCGGTGGGCATCGGGGGTGTCAAGGTGGATGTCCGCGTTGGCAATATGGAGGTCTGGGCTGATCCGATGTTCGAGAGGGTGCTCTTCAACCTGTTCGACAACGCGATCAGGCATGGAGGCGAGGTCACGGCGATACGGATCTTCACCGAGCGGAGGGCGGATGCCGTGGTACTGGTCTTCGAGGACGATGGTGTCGGCGTGAGTCCTGAAGAGAAGGAGATCATATTCGGCAAAGGGTACGGTGTGAATACGGGACATGGCCTCTTCCTTTGCAGAGAGATACTGGGCATCACCGGCTTGACGATTATGGAGAACGGTGTGCACGGAGAGGGTTCCAGGTTCGAGATATACATACCTGGCGGAAAGCACAGAGGCCAGGCTCGCTGAGGGCCTGCGGGTGGAATGCCGTCTAGGGTGTAAAGGTCCTTCCGAACCTCCCTCCTCCGGCGACTGTCGCAGATGTCGCGACTC
>DUKU01000057.1 GCA_013329135.1 Thermoplasmata archaeon | reverse complement strand
AGGTTACGAGCCGAGCGGATACGTCCATGTGGGGCAGGTCATCACTTCATCCAAGATATCCGAGCTGCAGGAAGCCGGTGTGAAGATGACCATATTCCTCGCCGACTGGCACGCGATGATCAACGACAAGTTCGGAGGCAACATAGATAGCATACGCGTCTGCGGCGATTACATGCGCGAGTGTTTCCTCGCGCTCGGCGTCAAGGACACCGCTGAGTTCGTGTGGGCCAACGACCTCGTCGGCGATCCAGAGTACTGGGAGAAGTTCATCAGGATATGCAAGGCGAGCACGCTCATGCGGATCAAGAGGGCCATGACGATCATGGGCAGGACGGAGGACGAGGCCGAGCTGGATGCGTCCAAGGTGATGTACCCGCCCATGCAGGCCGCTGACATATTCGAACTCAAGGCGGACATCGCCCTCGCTGGCATGGACCAGCGGCGGGCACACATGCTGGCGAGGGACGCGGCCGAGAAGCTCGGCTGGACGAAGCCGGTCGCGCTGCACACGCCGCTCCTGATGAGCCTTGTGGGCAGCGGCCGGATGGACCCTGTTGATGCGAAGATGTCCAAGAGCGACCCGAACAGCGCGATATTCCTGCACGACAAGCCCGAGGACATATCCAAGAAGATGAAGAACGCGTTCTGCCCTCCAGAGGTGGAGAACAACCCCGTGCTCGAGGTCATGAGGCTCATCGCGTTCCCGAAGCTCGGGAGGATCGACATAGACCGGCCGTCGAAGTACGGCGGCCCACTTGGATTCGAGAGCTACGACGACCTTGTGAAGGCCTATGGCAGCAAGGGCCTGCACCCACAGGACCTGAAGAAGGGCGCGGCCGACTCGCTCGCGGCGATACTCGCGCCCGTGAGGGAGCACTTCGAGAAGCACCCCGGGACGATCGACCGTCTCAAGGGTCTAACCATCACCAGGTAATCCATCGGCGACTCGCTTCAGCAGCTTGATGGTGCTCTCGACCGATATGTTGAGGATGGCCTCGACATCGCCCACGCCTGTGATACCAGCGGCTCCTGGATGTCCTCCGCCGCCGTTCGATGTCTCGGAGCCGACGCCGCCCAGCAGCTTCCCCAGGTGCACGCCCGTCCTGACCATCTCCTGGGTCGCCCGCGCGCTGATCCTGAAGTTGTCCCCGCGCTGCGACCCGACGAACACGACATCCGCGCCGAGCCCTATCAGGGCCTTGCACACGGAGGCCTCGTAGGCGCTCCCCTGGGACGAGGCGACTATGAAGTCCCCGATCTTCCAGTACTTGAGCCTCTGCGCGCCCCTGAGCTGCGATATCCTCTCGGATATGTCTGAGTCCATGTGCACGATGGCCGTCGCCTCGTCCATCTGGACACCGTTCGTCTCCATGAGGTCCGCGAAGGCCCGGAGGGCCGAGGGCCTGCCGAACTTGAACATGCCCGTGTCGGTCAGGATGCCCGCCATGAGTGCGAGCGCGACCTCCTTCGGGACGCTCTTCCCGGCCACCTTCAGAAGCTCGATGACTATCTCGGAGCAGGAGCTCTTGGAATCGTCGCAGTAGTATGTCCGCGCGGATGACCATCTGTCCGTCCGTGTGTGATGGTCGATCACGATGGCGCCCGAGAAGTCGATGCCAGGAGGCAGTTGCTCAGGCCCGGATGTGTCGAGCACGACCAGGGTCCCGGGGGGCCGTTCCTCCGATTCGGACAAGGATATGCCGAGCGAACGTGTCATCTCCTTCGCCATCCTGTCCGTCCCCCCAGGGGTCCATATGGTCACGTCTGGGAAGCAACTCTGGACCGCGAATGCGCTCGCGAGCGCGTCGGGGTCGGCGTTGCCATGGAGGAGCGCGACGAAGCCGCCCCTCTCGAGCTCGGATGCGATGCTGGACAACACGGGATGTAGGAAGTGGATGATTGCCTATAAAATAGATGCTGAGTCCCCCGCGCGCTGGTCGCGCCCGGGGGAGCGTGCCTGAGGTTTCAGTCAAGCGTTCAGTTCGAATCCTCGTCCGAGGCCTTCGCCGAACCGCCCTGGAGCGCCTGGGTTATCTGCGACTGCAAGGTCTGGTGCCTCTCGCGCAGGTGCTTGTCCTGCCTCTCGAGGGTCTTGACCCTGACCTCCACGGTCTCCTTCTGCTCCTTCAGCTCCGTCACGAGGGACTGCCTGTCCTTGACCTGGACCAGGAGCGTGCCCACGTTCTTGAACACAGCCGAGTCCTCCGGGGCCTTCTCGAGCTCCTGCACTGTCCTGTCGAGCTCCTTGCCCTGCGCCTCGAGCTGTATCTTCTGCGTGGTGACCATCTGTATCTGCTGGGTCAGCTGCTGGAACTGTGCGATCTGGTTCTGAACCTTCGGTGGGATGTTGTCCATCATCTCTTCGCCTCCTCTGCCGTCTCCTCGGCCACATCGGCCCATCTGATATACGAGTTCAGGGCGGCCCTCATGGACGCGAGGTCCTCGGCCTCCACCTTGATGGTGACCTCTCCCTCGCCCGCCACGACCTCGACCGTCGTCCTGGGCACCCTCTCCGACATCTCGGGGGATAGGGCCCCCAGGACCGCGCCCGCGTTCCTGGTCCTGATGGTGAGCTCGGCCCTGCTGGTCAAGGTCATCTGCCCTTGACCGTCTTGCGCACGTTAGGCCGCTCTTTGTAGAACACCTTCGACCCGCACTTCTCGCACTGAAGGCCGACCGTGTTCATACCGGACCTGACGGGCTCCTTGCACCTTGCGCACTTGTACATCCGCTCATTGCTCCTTGAGTTCGCCCTCTGCTACAGGGGCCTCTTCGGTCTCCTTCGGGCCCTCGACCTTGGCCTTCGCCGCAGCGATGGCCTCGGAGACCTCTCTCTTGACTGCCACAGGTGGCGTGAGCACGTACGAGCTGCTCGCGAACTCAGCCCCGCAGTGCCTGCACTTCCATATGCCGTTGGCCGTGCGCTTGACCGCAGCGGCCTTGCACTTCGGGCACACGTGCCAGATCTTGCTGACCCTCTCCACGTCCCCTATGCGCTTCCTGATCCTTACGCCGTACCTCGCGCCCAACCTTCCGGCCGGGCCAACCTTCTTGGTCCTCTTGGCCATGAGCTAACACCTGCCTAGCCAGGTAGCCGGGTGCGCGTCTCCGCCCCGAGCCTTCTGGACATCTCGATGACCTTGAACACCTCTTCGATGGAGAACGACCCCTCGAGCCCCTTCTGCATCGCGCACAGGTTGCCGTTCTCGATCGTCGTCACCGTGAGCCTCGCATCCGCGACCCTCTCCTCGTCGTGGGTCGGGTCCACGAGAATCTTGTCGTCTATCTTGACCGCGGTGAGCGATATGGGCGTGTGCATCAGCGGCAGCGGGTAGTCCTCTCCCTTGCCTGCCCTCTTGGCCGGCACGACCGCCGTCTTCAGCGCCGCGTTCGCGGCGATGTTGGCCGCGTCGAACAGGTTGCCGTCGAAGTCGACCACGTGCACGTCCAGGAACATGATCCAGACCTCCACGCCCTTCTCGATGCAGAGCTTCGACAGGTCGACTGCGTGTCCTTCCCTGATGCCCCTGTCTATGACCCTTGAGATCTCGATGGACTCCTTGTCCGGCGGACCGGACTCGAAAGTCTCGCTCGCCATCGGGATGAGCTCGGCGTTGGTCGTCAGGACGCCCTTGTCCGGGGTGTCGTCGAACGGCTTCCCGACCATGAGCTTCACTCCGACGACCACATCGGTGCCGCCCAGCTGGACCCTTGCGGATCCCTCTGCCGACTTGATGTAGTCCGTCGTGATCTTGAGCTCCCTCATTTCCTCGAAGCCACGGCCGTCCGACCTGGTCCCCTTGGTGAGGAGCTTTGATATGTGGTCCTTCTTGAGCTCGGCCATCACGTCCTTGCTCATCTAAGCCACCTCCTTCTGGACGCCCTCGGGCGCCCCGATATCGGAATCCAGTGACCTGGCCTCGTAGCGCCTCCTGAGCGCGTCCCTCTGGATATCGTAGACCTTCTCGCATCCTTTGATCGCCATGTTGAGGCCCTTCGTGTACTCGTCGTGAGTGAGGTCGCCATCCATCTGGAGCAGGACGATCTCCTTGGTCCTCGGCACGTACCCGACCGGTATGTCCGCCTCACCGAAGTTGTCCTCCTCCTTGCCCAGGTCGACCATCACGACCCCCGCGGCCTTCCCCGCGGCGCACGACGCCACGAGGTCCCTCATCGGCACGCCCGCATCTGCGAGCGCAACCGAGGCGGCCGTCAGACCCGCGCACCTGGTGCCAGCGTTCGCCTGGAGCACCTCGACGTAAACGTCGATGGACGCTCTCGGGAAGTATTCGGTGAACACTACGTGCGAGAGTGCCTCGGATGTGATCTTCGATATCTCCTGCGACCTTCGGTCAGGTCCCGGCCTCTTTCTGTCATCCACCGAGAACGCGGCCATGTTGTACTTGCACTGGACCAGCGCCCTCGTCGGGTTCTGCATGTGTCTCGGGTGGCACTCCCTCGGACCGTACACGGCCGCGAGTACCTTGTTCAAGCCCCACTCCACGTACGCGGAACCATCGGCGCGCTTGAGCACGCCGGCCTCTATCTTCAGTGGCCGCATCTCGTCGGGCGTCCGCCCGTCGACCCTGCGGCCGTTCTCGTCTATCAGCTTGATGTCTGTCGTCATTCCTCCCATTGGGGTCACTCTCCTTTCCTGGAACCTTCCTCCAGGAGTCTCTTGATCTTCTCGGTGAGGCCCATGTTGTGCGCCTCCTCCTCTATGAGTTTCACGGCCTTGACCGCCTTGATTATGTCATCGAGCTCGTCGTCTATCCATATCCTGCCGTTCTGCCCGACGTAAATCCTGCAG
>DUKU01000086.1:5062-7646 GCA_013329135.1 Thermoplasmata archaeon | reverse complement strand
GTGTCCGAGGATTCGAAGATCAGGCTCGTGGACCGCGTCGGCGAGGCGGAGTTCAGGATGGTATCTGGCTCGAGCGAGAGGATACAGCTCGAGGCACTGCTCGCTCACTTCTGCAACGAGGGCAGGACCGCGAAATAGGTCAATCCAGAGGAACGCGCCGCCCCGCAACGGTTATATACGCCTAACTGTTTGGCCCAACCGAGGCGCGCACATGGCTAGATTTCCAGAAGCCGAGGCCAGGAACCTTGTCAAGAAGATATGCATGAACTGCAATGCGAGGAACGCCATCAAGGCGACCCGGTGCAGGAAGTGCAAGTACACAGGCCTCAGGATCAAGACTCGAGAGGCCAAGAAGGCCTGATCACCGGTCGGCTTGCCGACGGGTGACCCATACGTCGGATTCGTACGACGTCTGGATAGTGTATTTCTGAACATTAGAATAAGAAAAAGGGTGGAGGGGACTCCACCGCAGTTGGGCATCACCCTTTGGTTTCACCTCTCCTCTTCCTACAAAAGAGCGAACCAAATCGGTTAGATTAGGTATGCCATTCACCTTCTTTAACCCTTTTGTTTGGTCAAGGAGAATATCTCGGATATATGTCAACTGTTTCGGCCCTACTCCTAGCCGTTGTATGATTAGAATATTTTTATTTGAAATCTGCCAATGCAGGGGCATGTGGCGTTTCCTGCCCTCCGAGATGATGGTGATCCTTGGATTGTCCGAGGATGCCGATAGGACGGATGCCGAGATCGCTGAGAAATATGGCATGAACAAGGGGACGGTAGCCTCCGTGAGGCGCAGGCTCCTGGACTCGGGTGCCATCTACTTCGTCAACGTGCCCTCGTTCAACAAGCTGGGATGCGAGCTGATGGCGTTCCACATGGGCACCACGGACCCAGGGGTGCCTTCGGAGACGAAGGCGAACAACTACCTCGAGTTCTGCGACGGGGCACCGAACGTGTTTCATGGCATGGTAGGCGGCGGCCACGTCTCCTTCCATACGGTCTTCAGGAACGCCACGGAGCTGGAATCGTTCCTCCAAGAGCACAACAGGTTCTTCTCGGGCGCCAGGAGACCCTCGAAGGCGAAGCTGGACACCGCCATGTTCCCCTATGAGCTGACGAAGGGCACGTACATCTCCAATTTCGCGCCCACCGTGCACCGGTTCTTCCAGCTTGATGTGCCGCCTCCGAAAGCACGGCCCCTGACTTCGGATAGTGTGACTGAGCCAGATCTCTCGGAGAACGAGAGGGGCACGCTCCTCGAGCTCGTCGCGGGCCCTCTCCTCTCGGACAGGCAGCTCGCGTCGAAGGTGAAGCTCTCGAGACAGGCCGTCACCCGCATCAGGCGCAAGCTCTTCGAGGAGGGATATCTGACGAGGGTATGCATCCCACGCCTGTACAAATGGGGGTTCGAGATATACGCGGTCTCCCACTCGAGGTTCAGCATGGACCTGCGTTGGGACATAAGGCAGAAGAGCCAGCCGAAGGACACGGCGGAACTCTCCTTCCTCACGCTGTCGAAGGCGGACGGGGCTGTCACGAACCACATGATCTCCAAGTACCAGGAGTATGCGGAGACGCAGGAGAGCATGCTCGGGTGGTTCCACAAGATGAAGGTGTTCGACGAGAGCCCCCAGGTCACGGTGTTCTCCCTGGAAAGGTGTACCGAGATGAGGTCGTTCGACTTCCTCCCAGCGGTAAGGAACCTGCTCCAGAGCAAGTAGTCCTGATGCGGGCAGTCCACTTCACAATCTGTAAATACGCGCGGTGGCCATACTCGGGCGGGTGATTGTCTGAAGGTAACGCCTCAGATGTCTGCGAAGTGGACGAAGGCCGTGTTCCTGATATTGTTAGGCATCCTGCTCCTGATATACGGCGACGGTTTCGTCACCGACCTCGAGACCAACTCCGCGGAGGAATGGAACATGTCCTTCGAGTGGACCTGGGACCTGCTCAGGTACCTGATCTGGATCCTCATCGCGTGGCTGTTCGTGGACTCGGCCCTGATCATCGCCCTGAGCATCAAGGCGGACACTTACACTCTCAGGGATGTGATGGACCGTCTGGCGAAGATCGAGAAGCGGCTCGGCCCAGAGAAGACCCGGTCGTTGGCCGATCGCGAGTCCGACGAGGATGAGGAAATCATCACCATTGACGAGAACGGGGCGCCGCCGCCTCCGAGGGAATGAGCACATCATTCCTTCTTCTCTTCGCTCTTCTTCGGACCCCTCTTCGGGCATTCCATGTTGATGCACAGCACCCAGGGCGGTCTCCCCTTCTGCTGCCACACCTTGACGACTGGCGCGCCGCACGCGTCGCACGCCTCCCCGGAGGGGACGACCCTGCCGAACTGCGGCAACGGGTACATGACCTTGCACTTGGGATAGTTGGCGCACCCGGCGAACCTCTTCCCCTTCTTCGACTGGATGACCATGATGTCCCCGCCGCACGTCGGGCACTTCCCGAGGGTCCTCTCCCTCCTGGCGCCCTCGCACTTGGGGTCTATGCACACGATGTTCGGCGGCTGGCCCTTCGCGACGAACTTCACCTTCGGCCCGCCGCACACATCGCACTTCTGGTC
>DUKU01000086.1:4440-5034 GCA_013329135.1 Thermoplasmata archaeon | reverse complement strand
CTTCTGGTCGCTCGCCAGCGCGAGCATGCCCTGCGGACGCGGATATGTGTTCCTGCACTCAGGGTACCGGGAGCAACCGACGAAGCTCTGCCCCGTCTTGAGCCGTATCTCGAGGAGCTGCCCCTCCTTGCACTTGGGGCATTCGCCGAGGTTGTGCTGCGCCCTCAGGGCCTTCCTGATGTCGTCGCCGATCTCCTTCTTGTTCTTCTCCAGGACCGTCATGATGTCGTCCAGCATGTCCTGGCTCTCCTCGACGACGTCTGCCAGCACCCTCTCTCCCTGGGCTATCAGGTCCATCTCGCTCTCGAGGTGCGCGGTCATCTTGGCGTGCGTGATCTTGTACTCGTCATGGAGCCTCGCATGGTTCTCGAGCGCGGCGACGACCGCGATGCCGCTCTCGGTGGGTTCGATCTTGACCCCCTTGGCGAACCTGCGGTCGTAGAGCTTCTGGATCGTCTCGTGCCTCGTGCTCTTCGTGCCCAGCCCCTTGCGCTCCATCTCCTGCATGAGCGAGCCCTGGGTGAACCTGGGCGGCGGCAGGGTCTTCTTCTCGGTCGAGAGCACCTTGAGCACCTCCGCGGTGTCCCCTTCCTT
>DUKU01000086.1:0-4377 GCA_013329135.1 Thermoplasmata archaeon | reverse complement strand
AGCGCCTTGAGGACTTCGGGCGTATCCCCTTCCTTCATCGCGGGAAGCAGGGTCTCGGAGGAGGTGTAGTACGGATAGTATTTCCTCCATCCCTGGAACAGTATCCTGTAGCCTTCGCTGACGAAGGGCTCGTTGCCCACGTCTAGGTCGACGATGGTGGTCTCGGAATGGCACGAGGGCGCGACCGTGGCGAGGAACCTCCTGGTCACGAGCTCGTAGATGTCCCACCTGTGTCCCTTCAGCTCAGATTTGGTGGCGGCGTCCACCGGGTGTATCGGGGGATGGTCCGTTGTGCTCTTCTTGCCCCTCGAGGCCCTGATGGTCTCCTGTGCGAGCAGCTCCTCGGCCTCCTTGGAGAACTCGGACTTCGTCAGCTTCTCCAGGATGCCCTTGAGGCTGAGGGAGGGTGGATATACCGTGTTGTCGGTCCTCGGGTATGATATGTAACCGTCGGTGTACAGGTCCTCGGCGATCTTCATCACCTGGGACGCGGTCAGCCCCCTCTTGGTCGCCTCCGCGACGAACACCGTCGTGTTGAACGGCGCGGGAGGGTACTCGTCCTTCTCGCTGACCGAGACACCTTTGACGGTGGCGGTCTTCGCCTGCTTCGCATTGGCCAGCGCCGCCTGGGCCGCGTCCTTGTCGTCGAAGGTCCCGTGCTTATGCGTCGCTCTGAACTCCTCGCCCTTCTTGAGGTTCGCGGATACGACCCAGTATGGCGTGGGCTCGAACTCCGTGACCTCCTTCTCCCGCTTCACTATCAGCGCGAGGGTCGGGCTCTGGACTCTCCCAACGGAGAGGAAGTCCTTGCCCAGCTGTCCAGATGCGAGCGAGATGAACCTTGTGAGCGACGCGCCCCAGACGAGGTCTATGAGCTGTCTCGTCTCGGCCGCGGATGCCAGCTTGTAGTCGACCTCCGTCAGCTCAGAGAACGCCTTCTCGATCTCCCACTTCGTGAGAGCGCTGAATCTGGCCCGCTTGAGCGGCTTCTTAGTGTCCGCCTGCTGGATCGCCTCTACGCCGATGAGCTCTCCCTCTCGGTCGAAGTCGGTCGCTATGATGATCTCGTCCACGCCAAAGGCGATGTCCTTGAGCGCAGTCATGATCTTCTTCGCCGACGGGTCGACCTTCTTCTCAGGCTTGGCGTATATGAGGTCCTTTGGGGAGACCGCGCTCCAGTCGTTGAACTTATCCGGATAGTCGAGTTCGACGATGTGCCCCCGCAATCCGAGGACGAGGTAGTCATCACCGTTGCGCGAAAACTCGAACACTGGGACTCCCGCGACGGAACGCCTCTTCTGAGTGTTGTTGGAGAGAATCAGTGCGATCCTCTGCGCGGCGTGGTTCTTCTCGCTGATTATGAGCCGGCGCATCTGGGGTTGGATGATTGGCCATTTATATAATGGTGATGGGTGGCACCGCGACGACTGGGTTGAGGCCTAGCCAGCGTGGTCTCACTCACTTGTTCTTCCACTTTCGCTTCCTCAGATCGAGTATCTCGTGTCTCCGCCTGCCCAGTCCGAGCATCGTGACGGGCACGCCCATCTCCTTCTCGACGAACCGCACGTAGCGTCTCATGTTCTCGGGCAACGCGGAGAATCCTCTCTTGAGCACCCTGTCGAGGGCCGCACCCTCTAGGTCCTCCCACCCGTCGAACCTCTTGTACACAGGTTCGCATTTCTGCAGGACCCGCAGGTCCGCGGGGAAATGGGCGACCTTCTTGCCATCCAGCCTGTAGTGCGTGCAGATCTTGAGCTCGTCGAACCCGCCCAGGACGTCTATCTTCGTCATCGCGAGGCCCGTGAAGCCGCTCAGCGCATGTGCGTGCTTTGTGACCATCAGGTCGAGCCAGCCACATCGCCTGGACCTGCCAGTCGTGGTGCCGAACTCCCCTCCCTTGTCTGCGATGGTCTTCCCGATGTCGTCCAGGAGCTCGGTCGGGAAGGGCCCTTCACCCACGCGGGTCGTGTACGCCTTGACCACTCCGAAGACGTCGTCGATGGCGGATGGGGGCACGCCGGAGCCGGACGCTGCGTTGCCTGCCACGGTGGCCGAGGAAGTCACGTATGGATATGTCCCGTGGTCTATGTCCAGCATGGTCCCCTGGGCCCCCTCGAAGAGCACGTTCTTGCGCTTCTTGAGAGCATCCCTGACGATCGCGCCCGTGTCCGTCACGAATGGACCCAGTCGCGTCCCGTGAGCTGAGTACTCCTTGAGCATCGCGGCGCCATCCAGCTTCGTGGCGTCCCCGCACATCTCGAGGTATCTCTGTTTGAGTGGGACGAGGAACCCCAGCTTCTCCCTGAGCAGGCCGTCGTCCACGATGTCCATCATTCGGATACCGAGCCTGGCGGCCTTGTCCGCGTACGCTGGCCCGATGCCGCGACCAGTGGTCCCGACCTTCGCGCCTTTCCTGAGCCGCTCCTCGGCCCCGTCCAGAAGCTTGTGATATGGCATGATGACATGCGCCCTGTCGCTGATCCTCAGGTTCGCAACGCTGACACCTCTGGATTCGAGTCCGTCGATCTCGCTGATGAGGACGCCGGGGTCAATGACGACGCCATTGCCTATGACCGCGAGCTTCCCCTTCCGGAGTATGCCCGAGGGCAGATGGTGCAGCTTGAAAAGCTCCTCGCCGACCTTGACGCTGTGGCCAGCGTTGTTCCCGCCCTGGAACCGCGCGACGACCTGTGCCTCTTCCGCAAGGTAGTCTACAATCTTCCCCTTGCCTTCATCGCCCCATTGGGAACCAACTACCGCCAAGGATGGCATCTTACCGCCTAGGACAAGCCGAGCGCTCGTATTAAAAGATTGGATTCTGCCCCAGGATTCCGTCGGTCCTCAGCATTCCTTGAACAGCTGCAGGAAGTCGCCGATGGGAGCATCGGTCTTCAGGCCCTTGGGGTCGAAGTGGGTCCTGGACGCCTTGAACCCGCTCTCGATGAGCTTCGCGACCATGGCCTGCAGTTTCGGAGGCGAGTGCTTGGTGCGCTTCGCGAGCTCGTCCAGCTTGTAGAACAGCGCCGGTGCGGAGGCCTCCTCATTCCAGAGCGTCATGTACTTCTCGCATCTGACGGACGTGCCGAGGTCCTTCGAGGCTATCATGTCCTCGAGCAGCTCGCCCGAGAGCAGTGGTCCCGTCCACATGGGGCCCGCGTCTGCCTTGTCCGACCTCTCAACGAGGACGCTCCTCTCCAGGGACGCCTTGTCGAAGTGCGCGAACCCGAGCTTCTTGATCGCGGCGTCCGCGCGTGCCGCCCCGTTGACTATCCTCACATAGCATCTGAAGTAGTGGTCCGTGTGGTAGCACAGGAGCGGCTCGCACGCCCGGTCGTGCCTCGCGGCCTCCCTTACCAGGAACCCCACGAGTATCCTCAGGCCGGTCTCATGGGCGAAGGGCGACCTCGCGGACAGCGCGCCATACCTCCTCAATGAAGTCCTGGGGTACGTGCCGTACAGCGGGGCGGTATCCGTTGCGGTGATCGCCACGGTCCCTTTGTTCCTGCAGTTCTGGACCGCTGCGTTGACGAAGTCGATGGGCGTGCCGAAAGGGTCGACATCGATGTAGTCGAACTGCTCCTCCGCGAGCAGGGCCCTGAGGTCCTTGCACATGACCCTGACATGGTCGAGGCTGTTCGCGGACGCGTTCTCCTTCATGAGGACCGCTGCTGAGAGGTTGCGGTCGTTGAGGACGAAGTCGGCGCGTACGCCGGTCTCGTTCGCGAGTCTGAGCCCCCTGGCCCCAGACGCCGCGAGCCCGTCCAGTATCTTGTCGCCGTCCTTGAACACGGCCCGTCCGAACATGACGGACACGTCCCGGCCGAACTCCATCTGCTTGTTGTAGAATACCTCGCCCGTCCTGGTCCCCGGGCCCTTCTTGCAGAATGCCTCCGGGACGAGCAGCTCGGTGGTGCCTTCGATGACCTTCACGAGCCCTGAGGAGATCACACGTACTCGCCCTTCATGAGTTTGATTATCTTGTATGGGAGGAGGTTCCTGTTGATCGGGGTCACCTCGAGTATGCGGACGTCGTCCCTGCGCCTGATGTCCTGGAGCAGCGGGTTCCTGGACTTCTTGTGCAGCGTGAGGATGATGGGCTTGTCCACCTCCATCGCGTCCTTGACGGCCTTCACGAACTTGTCCGACTCGACCTCCATCTTGCCGACCTCGTCTATGACGATGACGTCGGCGTTCGTGCTCGCGTCGACGAGAGCCTCCACACCGACCGTGTCCAGGCTCTCGAGGTTCACGCCGTACTTGCCCACGCAGAACTTGGACTCGGTGTCGGTGTGCGCGAAGACCGCCTTACGCTTGGTCTTCCAGTCCATCACGTAGAATCCGACGCGCTTCCCGCCCTCGATTATGGGCTCCGTGACC
>DUKU01000208.1:6284-7025 GCA_013329135.1 Thermoplasmata archaeon | reverse complement strand
ACCGCATCGATATGCTTCGACATGGGTCACGCGAACACTGCGGGAGAGGTCGACAACATGCTCAGACATGTGTCGAGGTTCAGGAACGTCCATATGCACAACAACGAGGGCCAGTGGGATCAGCACAACATCATCGACGACGGCACCGCTGATCTCGACAAGGTGGTCTCGGCGCTGAAAGAGTCATATTCGGGGAACATCGTGATAGAATCGACCGATCTCAATCCAGGGCTGAAAAGCAAAGCCATCCTGGGGCGGCTCCTACACGATTGCCCCGCACCGTAGACACTTGAATCTGCCGTCCTTCCAGTGCGCCTCCGTGTGGCCGCAGGCGGGACACACGAAGAAGCCTCCGAACCCCGGAGGTGCGGGGGACACCACTGGTCCTTCTGCCGAGCCACCCTGCCACTGCCCCTGTTGAACTGGCGTTTGGGGGGGCGGCCACTGCGGCTCCGGCGGGACGTACCTATAACCATAGTAGTAAGGATACGGCATCGGTGCCGTGGGTCTTTCCTCGAAGTACTTCTTCTTCGTGACGAACTCGACCATGCGGATGATGTAATAGCCGAAGAAGACGGCCCCCATGGCCATCCACAACAGAACCGCGATGCCCAGCAGCACGAGGGCTCCCATGCCGGACCCGTCGCTGAACACCTCAGTGGGCATAGAGAGGTAGTCGAACCCGAAGTGCAACATTATCGCGGAGGCGAGCCCGTGCCGCATGAACATGTATCCGAAGGC
>DUKU01000208.1:0-6130 GCA_013329135.1 Thermoplasmata archaeon | reverse complement strand
GAGGAGATCAGGATCAGGACGATCTCGGGCGTTCCCAAGGTGAATCCGCCACCGAGTAGGTACCGGTACTTCTTCGCCTGGAGCGACTGTCGGAGGAGGTCGATGAGCAGGAGCGGGACACCTATGAGGAGCACCCTGACAATGAGTTCCTCCCATACCGAGGCGTTCGCAAGCAGGAACAGCAGTTCCCAGAGTGCCGAATCCTCGGTTGGGGACGTGGGTTCCTCCCACAGGATGCCCGATATGAGGACGATGAATACGTTCAGGAATAGGACGCCGAACATAAGGCCACACAGGTCGAATATCGCACTGTGTCTCCTCGACTCGGCCTTCATCGTAAGCTCCTTGTGATACTCCTTCGCGCTACTGAGGAATAGCCACACGGCGCTCGCCACTATCGCGGCGACGATGAGGATGTAGTATGCGGCGAGGGCATCCCCAGAGATCTCACCGATCGCGAGCAGGACTGGTGCGATCACGTACATGGTGTAGCTGTGATGTGTGATTACCGGCAGGACGATTGTCGTGCCATAGACAAGGGCGGCGAGGCCGACCAGCAGCTGGACGATGAATGTAATCATGCCGAAAGCGAGAATTGTCTTGATGATGAGACGCCAAGACGGCGGTTTCCTCACAACAGCCGGTCCCGTCCCGATGGGCGTATTGAACGGCGTCCGCGCAGACTCGACGTGCCCGATTGGCGCTCTCGGGGCACCACATCTGGGGCAGTAACTACCCAAAGGCGGTATCCTGGCGCCGCAGTATCTGCAATATTCTTCCCGTGGCTGCGGCATCGGGCCGCCATCCGCGACCGACACGCGCGAAATGAGATTGTTCGCGATATATTATGATTTGTGCAGTTGTGGCGGACTGGACACGTCCTGCGCCACGTCGACGGAATGGAGTCAAGGCAGAACTCTCCACCAACCTTTATATCGGCGGAATAGTGTTTTGCCATCGCCCTGCTTCACGGAGGCCACCAAATGGACGATGAACAGCAAACGAAGGTGCGATTCGAGACTCTGAGTGCTGAGAAGATACCTTTCGGCAAGAACAACTTCCTGGAAGTTGCGCGGAAGAAGGCGATCACCGATGAGGGCGACAGTGAGTTCATATCGGTGTCCAGGGGCTACTTCCTGCCAGATGGCAGCGAGAAGTACAAGAAGTCAATCACGATCCCGGACGACCCTGCGATAAAGTCGTTCGTGACGGACAAGATCAGCAAACTCTGAGCACAAGGCTCAGACTCCACCGGGGAAACGGGCGCGCACGGGACAACCTCGGCGACGCCTACTATCTCATTTCTTCTCGTTCCTGGCGTTCATGTCCAGGATGAGCTCCAGGTATGTCCTTGGCTCGAAGTCGGTCAGTGCCAGTTCCCCTCTCACCTGCTCGATCAGGGCCTCGGCCCTCTTAGGCTCCTCGGTGATCAGTTCCAGCTCCACGTACTCTCCGAGGTCATCCACGGCGTCGACGGCGATTCGGATCTTGTCGTACTTGAAGTTCTTCCGTTTCTTGTGTACGGACATGAACTCCTTGAACCCCAGTCGCTCGACTATCCTCTGGACCGTCAGCGGATCCTCGGTCCTGAGCGTGACCTCCTCCCTCGCCTTCGTGTGCTCCATCCTCATGCGGGGCCCCTTGTATGTCAGCTCTGAGACACCGTCCTTCTTCCTGAGCCTGAGCGCCTCGTCCGTCTTGCCGAAGTCGCGGTTGGGATGTTGGAAGTACACATCCTCGGTCTCCTCCTCGCAAACGAGTTCCGCCCCGAGTTTGCCCAGTGCCTTCTCCACCCTGTCGTTCCCTGGAGAGCGGAATTTGGACTCTACTTCCATCACGGCCCCCATTAGTCTGACCTGATAGATTAATCTGTCTCGGCGACTAGCCAGATACCCTCCTCTGCCAGCTACTGGGGCACCAAAAGGTATAAGTCCCAACTTATTGATAGAAGGCTCCCCCGATGTAGGTGGATATTATGGAGTCATCAGAGCGTGCCATCAAGTTGCGTAGGGACGAGCTCGTCGAGATAAAGAAGCTGTATGAGACAGTCATGACCTTCGCCTCGCACGGCATGTTCTACAGGAGCGGCCGGATCGTGGGCAACCGCCTCGTCAAAGCCACGGGCACCGACCTATCACGGGTCAGGGACGCCCTGGTGAAGGAGGGTTGGGTGAGCGATATATCCTTCGAGGGAGACACGATCAATGTGATTGGCTCGATCGAGGTGTCCAGCGCCGACTCCCCAACGTGTCACATGCTCAGGGGGATCCTGGCCAAGGTCTTCGAGGAGCGCACGGGCAAGGATGTGTACTGCCACGAGCGCAAGTGTGTCTCGAAGGGTGATGACAAGTGCGTATTCATCATAGACTCGGAGGTGCTCTGAATGTCCAGAAAGACGACCGGCATACCCGGCCTTGACGGCATGATCCAGGGCGGTTTCCCGTACCCATCCGCGATCCTGGTCGCGGGCGAACCCGGTACCGGGAAGACGACCCTGGCGGTCCAGAGCCTTTTCCACGGCGCGAGCGAGGGTGAGAAAGGACTATACATAACCGCCATCTCCGAACCTCAGTGGCTCGTGCAGAGGTTCCTGTCATCCTTCTCGTTCTACGACCAGCAGCTGGTCGAGAAGGGTGTCGTCAACTTCATCGACATCGGCCCGACCCTGGCCAAGAACCCGAGCGACATACTGAGCACGATCAAGAAGCAGATAGAGCAGTACCACCCCGTCAGGATAGTCATAGATCCCATCACGCCGATGACCGACATGCTCCAGTGGAGGGGCGAGACAAGGGAGTTCATGCACGAACTCTTCGCCTATCTCAAAGCCTTCGAATGCCTTGCCATCATCACGGCCGAGCTGTCATATGAAGACATATCACACAGCCAGGAATCGTACATGGTCGACGGCGTCGTCATGCTGTCGTATCCCGAGGAGGAGAAGGTGAGGCGCAAGTTCCTCGAGGTCCTTAAGTTGCGTGGGACGAAACACACCACAGGGAGGCAGCTAATCGATATCACGGACGAAGGTCTCGCCGTGCAGGCAGGCTTGAGGTAATCCCATCCATGAGCGACGGAAGCGCACCTGCCCTCGCTCCAGGTAACTCTTACCTGTTCGTCGACAGGGGCGTGCCGAGGGCCTATGAGGCCTTCAAGAGATTGCTGGCCGAGGGTAGGAGAGGACTAGTCATAACCCGCACCCATCCGGCCAGGGTGCAGCAGCAGTACGGCCTCGACTGCCCCATCATGTGGATTGCGAAGAATATCAAGACGACGACTGGCCCTGGCGTGATCAACCTCGAACCCACGAGGCTGATGAAGATCCACAGCACGGTATCCGACTTCATCAAAGCGAACCCGGGCGCGGTCGTGCTCCTGGACGGGCTCGAGTACCTCATCACGGAGAACGGCTTCTCGAGCGTCATGAAGGCGGTCCAGCTGACCAATGAGGAGGTCGCGATGTCGGGCGCGCTCCTGCTGGTGCCTATAGACCCGAGGACCATGGAGACGCAACAGCTGGGTTTCCTCGAGAGGGAGTTCTCACTGCCCGATGACGAGGCCAGGAAATACTGAGCCAATCGTCCATTTTTTCTAGTGGCACCACGCTCCGGGTCTCGATGACCTCTGGCGAGGGTTTCGGGAAGGTTCATGTCATAACCGGCCCGGGCAAGGGGAAGACAACGGCGGCCTTCGGGCTGGCCATGAGGGCCGCGGGCCACGGCTACCGAGTGTGCGTGGTGCAGTTCATGAAGACAGGCGAGACCACAGGGGAGTCCGTGGCCGCCAAGCACATCGGGAACATCGAGGTGGTCCAGTTCGGCTCAGGACGGTTCGTCGTGCAAGGTAGGCCCGCGGAGGTCGATGTCAAAGCCGCGAGGGCCGCCCTGGAAGCGGTCCGGGCTCGGTTGGCGGGAGGCGTGTGCCAGATGATGGTCCTCGACGAGGTCAATGTGGCCGTGTGGATGGGACTCATCAAGGTGGACGAGGTCCTCGGAGTCCTGAAGTCCAGACCTTCGGGCACAGAGATAGTCCTGACGGGGCGGAACGCCCCCGAGGAGTTCGTCGAGTACGCGGATTATGTTTCAGTCATTGAGAACGCGAAGCATCCGTACAGCAACGGCACCGGCGCCCGAAAAGGGGTCGAGTGGTGACTCAGGCCATCTTGTCCATCAGGAACAGCAGGTACCGGATCTCCTCTGCCGTGAACACGGTGTTGTTCTTCAGCCCCTCGAAGTCCCTCTCCTTGAGCATCCTGAGGATGTTCGGAGAGCCGCGTGTCATCATGTAGATGCGCCTGAACGCATCCTTCTCTATCCTCGGATTCCCCAGGAGCGAACTCGCACTGTCATGATCGAGCCCTTTGAGGCGAAGCTCTTGGACCTTCCCCGATTCCACCTCTTCCTTGTGATAGAACCAGTTGTACGCGGGGGTGTCTTCCCTCGCCGTGATCACGACCTTCGCCTCGTCGAGCCGACCGACCATGTCCGCGAAGAACTCGACAGTGACGTCGGGCACCGCGCGGTATCCGTCGAAGACGATGACGGTATCTGCTATCCCGAGGGCGTCGAAGGGGTCGCCCGCTTCGGGTGCGAACCTCTTGGCGAACCGAAGCATCCGGCCGATGATGTCATCGGGCCCGCTGCATGCGGGCAACGGGACCCAAAGCACGTTGTGATCATCAAGAGCCTCGACGAACTTCCTCGCGAGTGCGCTCGCACCGTATCCACGGTTCCCGAGCACGACGAGCAGGTCGGAATCGGATTCCATGAACGCACCCATGGCCTCAAGTTCGTCCTTCCTGCCTAGGAAATCCCGGATGTCGGGTGCGTCATCGAGGTCCTTGACCGTCGGACGGTGCCGGTCGCTTGTCTCGATGACACCTGCGCGCGCGCGCGTCACTAAGGCGATGGCCCGCTTCCTGCCGACCATCTTCTCGATCTCATCGACCTTCGCCTCTTCGACCTTGTCCGGAGACCGCATCGTGAACCTGACGCCGGACAGTCCCTCCCACAGCTTCGAGGCCCTTCTGACCCCCTCGGCGGTTATGGTGTACACGCTCATGCGCCTGTCGTGCCCGGACACCCTAGCCCTGAGTTCCTCGACGAGCCCTTCCTTGATGAGCGATTTGACTGCGCGCGGCACGTGCGTGCGCGATATCCCAATCGAGGATGCGATGCCCGCCTGCGAGCATTCCCGCGGGTGCTCTTCCGGAGGGACGTCAGAGGCGAACCTGGACAGATGCAGAAGTACGCGCTCGTTCACGCTCAACTGGCCAGGCTCCGCCATCGTCCCGCGAAATCCCCCTGTGCTTATATAACGGTGATGGTTTCGCCGGAGTCCCATTCCCTGGCCCGAACCATCCGTAAGGTAGTTGGTAATGACCCCAACACGTTTAAATACGCACTTATACGTTGAAAACCAGAGCTGGCAGAGCTATCCTTCCCCCCGGAGGAATGTTCGAATGAAACTGAAACTGCTCAAGCGGAAGTCATGGTCTGATGAGAGCGGCGTATCCGAGATTATAGGCAACATTCTGATCCTGATGATCACAGTTGTCCTTTTCAGCGGCATTATGATGTTCGTGAACCAGATGCCGGTCCCCGAGCTGACAACCAAGACGGACTTCGCGGCTAGCGTGGAGTTCGAATACGAAACCGATCTGACACTGACGGCGACACTGACCATCACCCACATCGGGGGCGCGGTGATGGACTCCACAGAGGCTCTCGTCCTGGTGTCCATTGACGAGATGACCGAGGGTTACAGACTCTCTGAGGCTGAGGATGCCTTCACGCTCGAAGAATGGTCCATGGGTGCGGAGTGGGTCATGTCTTATAACTCGGCAAGTCCCGGTTATTCCGCGCTGAGTCCCGCCAGTTCGATATCAGTCACAATCGTCGATGATATCAGCCACAACGCCGTGTGGACAAGCCAGGTCTCAGGCGGCATGGGCGGCACACCGCCGACCATACTGCAACGGTATGTCGATTCCGATGTCGACACGATCAGCGCCGACCCCGTGAAGGAGTACGATGATTTCACGCTGTTCGTGAAGGTGACTGACCTGGACAAGGACCTTGAGTCCGTATGGGTCGATTCCTCCGCCATTGTCGGCGGCGAAATCGTCGAC
>DUKU01000089.1:3310-10467 GCA_013329135.1 Thermoplasmata archaeon | reverse complement strand
CTCTGTGAGCTTGGAATTGACTTGGTACGGCAAGAAGAGCTTCTCCCTCTCTGCCTTCTCTGTCTCCTGACCCATGGACACCCACGTGTCAGTGTAAACAACGTCCGCGCCTTCGCATGCCTGGATCGGGTTCGACATGACCTCGATCTTCGCGCCTGTGCCCTTGCCTATCTCCTCGGACTTGGCCACGATGTCCTGGTTCGGTCTGTGGTCCTTCGGTGTCGCCACGCGCATGTTCATCCCGACGAGGGCGCATCCGAGGAGCAACGAGTTGCACACGTTGTTACCATCACCGACATAGACCATCTGGAGGCCTTTGAGAGTCTTCTTCTTCTCGAGGACGGTCAGAAGGTCCGCGGCACACTGGCATGGATGTTCAATGTCGTCGAGGCCGTTGATGACGGGGACGGACGCGTGCTTCGCGAGCTCCCTCATGACCTCGTTGCTGAACGCCCGGTACATGATGCCGTCCACGTATCGGCTGAGCACGTTGGCGACATCGTAAGCGGACTCCCTCTTGCCGATCTGGACCTCATTGGGGCTGATGTACAATGACGAGCCACCCAGCTGAGTCATGCCGACCTCGAAGGACACCCTCGTCCTGAGACTCGGCTTCTCGAAGACCATGCCAAGCACCTTGCCCTTGAGGGGGTCCTTCTTCTGCCCCTTCTTGGGACCTGACTTCATCTTCAGGGCCTCGTTCAGTATCTGTTCGAAATCGTCCTTCATGTCGAGAACCGAGATGATATCGCGCTTCAGTCCAATCACCTGTACCCTCCTCAAACGACAGCGCCGACTTAAGCCTTTTGAACCTGGGGCACATGTTTGTGGGCAGAGAGCGGGAACAGGTCACCCGCCGCAACGGGAGAGCCCGCAGCTCAGGCATGACTCGCATCCGGACGCGTAGGCCATGAGGCCACCGCACTCCGGGCACCGCCCTGGCCCGACGAGCCTCTCCTCGATGTGTTCACCTGCATAAGCTTCCATGTGATACGCTCCCCTCAGTGAGTCATACGAACATCAGGGACAATAGGGTGAGCCGGGGAGATAGGTGAAAGTACCCACGCATCTGGACCACCATAGGGACCTCGGACGCATGTGGCAATATTTATCTATGAAAACCCCATCTTGCCGCTTCATGGCCGGGGTGGGGTAGTGGTATCCTTGGGGACTGTGGATCCCTTGACCCGGGTTCGATTCCCGGTCCCGGCCCCATGACCCGAGCCCAAGGATATCATCATTCTGAGAAATGCGCGCCACAATGCGGACACTCGGCGTCATCCGCACCGACGGTCTTGCCGCACGCGGGGCATTCGAACTCGGACGCTTCGCCAGGCGCATCCTCGACGGGGCCGTCCAAACTGACTGACGAGGCCTCATCCACCGCATCCGCGAATATCGAGAACTCCGTGCCGCACTCGGGGCATCTCGACTGCCCCGGTGACACCAACTCGCCGCAGAATGGGCACTCGAAACGGACTTCCTCGAAGGAGGCGCCGCATCGGGGACACTTGGCCTCCGAGCCCGAAACGGTCTTGCCGCACGAGACGCATGCCAGGACGAAGACCGGAGACGACGGGTCGGCCATGCTTTCGATTATTGGTCTGCCGATATTTAATGCGTTGCAGCGCGTTCCCGCTGAAGATAACGTGGCCAGCAATCATCTCTTGCGTTTCTTCGGCTTGGCGACCGGGGAAGGCTTCTTCCTCACCGTCTTCGACTTCTTCAAGGTCCGCTTCTTCACGGGGGCCTTCTTCTTGGCCGCCGGCTTCGCAGCTGGCCTCCTCGCAACTGGCTTCCTCGCGACGGACACCTTGGCCACCGGCTTCCGGACCATCGGTTTCTTGAACACCACATGAGCCGCGCGGGGCGGGGGCTCGACCGCTCTCGGTTCCTCATGAACGGGCGCCTCAGAGACGACAGGCTCGGGGATGGGTGGCTCTTCGGCCGACAACTGCTCCTCGGGCAGTTCCTCGAAGACCGCCTGGCAGCTGCCGCATGACTTGGCAGATATGGATATCTTCTCGCCGCACACGGGGCAGTCCACCTTGGCCTCCTCGAGCGGGAGGTCGCACCTGGGGCACTTGTCCTCGTCCCCCCTGATCATGAGCCCACAGCCAGGACACGCGACCCTGCGTATCGTGGACTTGAGCTGCTCTAGCTCGTTGTTGATGATGCCGTCGACGAAGTTGTCCATGTCGAAGTTGGAGCTGGTCTTAACGACGCTCTCGGAGAACTCCGTGAGGTCGATGCCGCACGAACTGCACTTCGCGGCGTTACGCCATATGAGACCGGAGCAGAAGGGACACTCGAACAGGGTCCCGGGGCCGAACTGCAGGCCGCACCTGGGGCACTCTGCATCGCTCGACCTGACAATCCTTCCGCACTTGAAACAGCTCAGGAAGATGTCCCTGCTCTCCGCGGCGTCCATCATCGACATGAAATAGCATCTCCGTTATTTAAACTCTGGAACGGCTGCCCACGCAATCGGACCATCCTCACGACGGATCTTCCGGCCTGGACCGTCTGCGATAGACGGCGATGAAGATCGTCAGGACGAACAGCACGGGCACGACCGCGTCGGAGAACTCGGGGATCTTATCGAATATCACATCGTAGGGAGTACTCGTGTTCTGCGTCCACTGCCAGCAGATGTAAGTCTCCCCAGGAGCGGAGTATATCGAAGTGAGGAACGTCTTGACATAGCTCGTCTGGGCCGAGGACACGGACGACCATGTGCCGGTAGTGTTCTTCTCGATCTCGATGTTGTCCGCACTGGCCCCGTCAGTTATCCACATGGCGTAGACGTTCCCCGTGCTCGAATCCAATGATATGGTCGGATACTTGACAACGGTCCCGGTCGAAGAAGTATCCATCGTCCGCCGGTTGCTCCAGGTCGAGATCGAAGTGCTGTAGGTGTACAATATGTCCGGATCCCATACACCTGTTGCCATGGTGCTGGTACCGTAAACAACGTGAACCACCTGGTTGCTGTCAACGACAGCGGAAGGAGGGGCGTAGATGGTGTTCTCGGCACTCGTACCTCCTGATGGCGCGTGTATCTCCACCTCGTTGCGCCAGATTGTGCCCGAATGTGTCCTGGAATACACACCGCCGTCGTAAGTGTACACCGCCCATATCGCCTCTCCCGCACTGCCAGGGAGGAGTGTCGCGCGCCCGTACGGATCATCCATCCTCGGGGATATCAGGTTACCCGCGTCGGCCCAAGAGCCGCCTATGTCGTCACCTGATGCAGTGTATGCGACCCGGATATTGTACTGCTCCTGGGTATCACTGGTATCGGTCACAACGGCGACCCAGACAGACCCGTTCGCGGCCTTGGTGATGAACGTGTTCTTGTTCGCCAAATCGAAGTTGGAACCCGATATGTCGAAAGCCCTCTCGGTCCCCCAGGAGATGGCTGCGGGACTCTCCGTGACCGTGCCCCGTCGGATATACGCATCCTGGGAAGGCACGGAGTTGTCTCCGATGATATAGACCAGAGAATTGCTGGAATCGTACCAGAGGCTGGCCTTGTTCACGCCTGAGGTCGTGAAGGCCTGAGTCTCAGCGGACCACGTGACGCCGCCGTTCGAACTGTACTTGTAGACGGTGTTCGCCCCGTCGAAGTAGAAGCTCCAGAAGTTGGTGCCGTCGTAGAACAACTTCCTCTGGTTCGACGAGGAGGTCGCTTCGTTCGAGGTCGCCGAGTCAACGGCCCATGCGAGCGTGCCCACGGACGATGATATCCCGCCCGTGAGCGCCAGCATCGTGGCCTCATCCAGGGCGACATAGTCCTTGTACTGCCTCCAGTCGGTGGTCTCGATGATGAAATCGATCGCCACAGCGCCGCCTAGCTCATACGATGGCACGCCGACCTCCATGCGCTGCCAGTCCACTTCCGTGTCCAGCTCCGAGGACACGAGGGCCCACGAGACGCCCGAGTAAGCGTGGAGGACCGATGACACGACCTCGCCGTTGAGCCCGCGCACCTCGATCCTGTAATCGGCGCCTATGACCTTCGAGTCCACCGAGACGGGATAGCCCGTCGCAGATGACATGTCGCTGTCGATGAAAATGCGCGTTATGTCTTCAGCGGTCTTCCTGGTCACGGGCACGACCACACCTCCGTCGCTCGGGACGGGTTTGCCCTTCATTATGGGCACATACGACCCGCTACACATCTCGCCCGCGACACTGATGAAGAACGATGATGAGACGCTAGTGTTGAACACACCCACGTTCCGGACGTCTATGTTGTTGTTCAGGACATCCAAGAGGTCGATATCGGATGCGGTCCTCTCAGTCCAGTCACCGAACGCGCCGTCTATGCTCACTGATGACGGCACGGAGCCGACATACGCCCTCGCGGGCTGCCCGAGTACAACAACGCTCGCGAAGCTGGAGCCGATGTCCTCCACAAAGACCCGAGCGGAGACGAACTGGCCGATCGAGAGTGATGTGGTATCAACCTCGAAGTCGACCGTCACGACCTCACCGGGCTGGAGAGTGAACGGTTCGAAGGTGCTGACAAGGGGTGGGAGGTTCTCCAGCTGGACCTCCACCGAGTCGACCGTGCCCTCGACACCGTCGCATGTGAACTCCAGAGTCAGCATCGTCTCCGAATCCGACGATGGCAGGATCCCAGAGACTGGCACGGACGGCGAGAGGCTCTGTCTCACAATCAGGGCGCCGCCCTCGTCGGGCACGCTCGCGCTCACAGAGCGCCTGGCCATCTGGTCCTGGGACAGGAGCATGAACTGCGCATCGGCGGACGGGGCCTCCTGCAGGTTTCCCATCGCCTCCAGCTGGTTCTCGTCCAGCCGGCTCGCTGCGCCTCCGAGCGACTCCCATGAATTCCAGTCATATCTCTCGGCCGCCGAGTCCGGGTCGTACGTGCATACATCCGAGGACTGCACGGAGCCGTTCCAGCCGTCGAGTTCGATCATGAAGTCCGCGCCCATCGTGCCTACAGCATATCCAGTGCCTTCATCGCCGTCGGAATCCACGAACAGGAAGAAGCTCTCCACCGAGGTGGTGCCGAATATGTCGCCCACGGCGGACACATACACATACACTCTTGTGCTGTCGATGGCCACGGACCATTCCTCGACCACAGTGATGGGCGCATCCGCGAGGATGGACATGCTGTAGGAGTCCGAGCCATCCCATTCGCCGAAATCGCCGTCGACGGAGTATGGGGCTCCGTCGTTCGAGTAGGATATGTAGATGAATGTGGGGATTATGATGACGAGCGCGACGAGCACCGCGAGGAACTGCCATCTCGCGACGGCGAACCCGCGCCTCCTTGCGGGGGATGGCTGTCTGCTCTCGCCCCTGGTGCCATTTATCATCCCGGTCCCGTTCACTAGACCCGTGCCGTTGATGGCACCTCGGCCATTCGTGAGCCCGCGTCCCACCGAAACCGGCTCCGCGGGGAGGGTAGTCACGACCTCGGCGGGGGACACCTCCCTGATCACTGGTCTGGGGGCCTCCACGTATGGCTCAGGCATAGGCTCGGGCAAGGCCGTCTCGGCCTCGTCTACGAACGGGACGCCGCACTTCGGGCACGCCTTCGCCCCTGGAACGAACTGGGCCCCACAGTCAGGGCACTCAAGAAGGTCATCATCGACTGCGAGCGGGATGCCGCATCTGGAACACTTGGCCTCGCCGCCCTTGAGTTCCAGACCACAACCCGGACATGTGACCTTGACCTCAGGGATCGGGGTGTTCGGCACTGGGGCCGCAGGTGCCTCCGCGGCCGATGCCTTGATCTTGCGCATCAGTCGACGTTCGATGACCCTGTCGACCTCGCGCTTGAGCATGATCTTGTCAATATGAGTAGAACAGAATGGGCACTTGTCAACGTCAGAAGGGACTTTCTTACCGCACAATGGACAGTGTATGCTCTGTTCCTCTGGCAACCTCTAAACACCTCTGTGAACGTCAGCACTCAGCATGCGGTATGTGGGGGATCCTTGTCGGGCAAGGTGCCATGCACACTTGTTAACATAGTTAGTGTGATACTGGATATATATAGAATCCGTTTGATAGAGATTACTGACTCACTCCATTCTACGCGCGTGCGCGGGTCTGTTCCGCACGTCCGCGTATCTCCAGCTGATGCCAAGCGCACGCAACATTAATATACGGCCCATATCGTCGAATGGACAGGTGCAGGATATGGCCTGGACGGGCGCGCTGGTCAAGAAGGACGACTTCCGATTCGAGATACCGAAGAGTCACAAACCGTGCATGTCCACATCCGCGATCATCTTCGCCGATGACAAGCTCATCCACTCAGTGAAGGCGGACAACGCCCCCGAACAAGCAGCCAACGTCGCATGCCTGCCAGGGATCGTCGGCAAGTCGCTCGCGATGCCGGACATACACTGGGGCTACGGTTTTCCCATAGGTGGTGTCGCTGCATTCGATTCGGAGAAGGGCATCATATCCCCAGGTGGCATCGGCTACGACGTCAACTGCGGAGTCAGACTCGTGAGAACGAATCTTACCGTGAAGGACATCGAACCGCATGTGAAGAGGCTCATAGACACCGTGTTCGAGAACGTGCCCTCGGGCGTGGGTGAGAAGGGGAAGCTGAAGTTGACAGGCAAGGAGATCGACGAGGTCCTCGACCAGGGCGCCCGATGGGCGGTGGAGAAGGGTTACGGCTGGGAGGACGACCTCGTCTCATGCGAGGAGGGCGGACGCATGACGAGCGCCGACCCCACCAAGGTCGACCAGAAGGCCAAGCAACGTGGCGCCCCCCAGCTGGGCACGCTCGGAGGCGGGAACCACTTCCTCGAGATACAGAAGGTCGACCGGATATTCGACGAGGAGGCCGCGAAGGCTTTCGGCATAACCTCCACGGACCAGATCATGGTGAGCATACACTCAGGCTCCAGAGGGTGCGGACACCAAATCGCGAGCGACTACATACGCGTGATGGAATCCGCGCTCAGGAAGTACAACATCAATGTCCCCGACAGGCAGCTCGCATGCGCGCCCGTAGGCTCCAAAGAAGGGCAGGACTGCTTCGGCGCCATGAGCGCGGCCGCGAACTACGCCTGGGCAAACAGGCAGCTCATACTCCACTGGACCAGGGAGTCCTTCGAGCAGGCGCTGGGGCGGAATGCCGAGGAGATGGGCATGGC
>DUKU01000089.1:0-3132 GCA_013329135.1 Thermoplasmata archaeon | reverse complement strand
CAAGGTCTACGTCCACAGGAAGGGCGCGACAAGGGCCTTCGACAGCAGCAGGTCCGAGGTGCCTGCCAAGTACCGGTCTGTAGGACAGCCGGTGCTCATACCAGGCGACATGGGCAGTTCCAGCTACGTGCTCGTCGGCACCCCACAGGCGATGGCCGAGACATGGGGCTCGACATGCCACGGCGCCGGCCGGCTCATGTCCAGGAGCCAGGCCACGAGACAGTTCACTGCCAACGACGTGGTAGAGATGCTCCGGAAGAGGGGCGTCTATATTCGCGCGGCCTCCAAGGACGGCATAGTCGAGGAAGCGCCTGGAGCGTACAAGGACGTCGACGATGTGGTCGGCGTCGCGCACGGCGCTGGAATATCCAGGATTGTCGCGAAGCTCCGGCCCATGGGCGTCATGAAAGGCTAGAGCCCGAGGACCTTCTCAGCGGCCTTCGCGACCTTGGCCTTGTGCCTCTCGGGGCACGCGACCATGACCGCCCAATCGTGAGCCCTCCTGGTCTGGAGCGCGGCAGCGATCGGGCTGATCTTCGGCAGGAGGCGGACCTTCTTCTGCTGGAGTATCCTTACATCCGTCAAGCACATCCTCGGCTCCGAAACGGGGAGCTCCGACGACGGGACATCCATTATGACGTGGCCGGGCTCGAGCCCCGCCCTCGTGGCGATCTCTTCCTCGACCATCCTGCGCCTCTTCATGTCCCCGAGGCGGTCGATCGTGTCCCACTGCCCCTCGGCGACGTCCGTGACCGCGAGCGCGTAGGCCTTCTTGAACAGCCTCCGGTACTTTATCAGGGTGGCGATCTCGCCGCACAGCCCGCCCTCGGAATCCAGCCGGGACAGAAGGGTGGCGTCGGTCATCTGGTGCATCGAGTAGATGTCCTCGGGGCCGAACCCCTCGACCGCCTTCGCCAGCATCAGCTCCGATATCCGGACGGTCTTGTGGAAGTATACCGAAGTGAACATGAGCGACCGTGCGACCAGCATGCCCTCGACCGCGCTCAGTCCGCCCCGCTCTATCACGAGGTCGCCGTTGAACACATCGAAGGTCTCGACCAGGCGGTCCAGGTCGATGACGCCGTACGCCACCCCGGTGTAGTGCGCGTCCCTGACGAGGTAATCCAGCTGATCCGCGTCCACGGTGCCGCTCACGATCTGCGACAGGTATCTCTTGGAGTTGAAGTGCGCCTGGCCCTTGTGTCTATCCAGGCCCTTAGCAGGCCCCTGGGCAGCCCCGCCCTCGAGCAAACGAGCGACCTCGCGTGGGTCCATACCCATACGCTCAATCGCCTCCGGCACGGACACATGCTTCCCGAGGACCCTCGATTCGGCCTCGGTGAGGACCGTGTCCTCGCCCCTTATGAGCCTCTGGGAGATCTCGGCGTGGTCTATCCCGAACTGCTCGTGGAGCACCATCTCGAACGTGTGCGAATACGGAAGGTGACCGATGTCGTGCAGGAAGGCCGCGGCTCTGACCAGCCGAACCTCACCGGGCTCGAGCCCGAGGGAATCGCACATCCTGCCGGCGACCGCGAAGGTCCCGAGCGAGTGCTCGAACCGGGTGTGGTTCGCCCCAGGATATACTAGATACGCCAGACCCAGCTGGTGTATGCTGTGGAGCCTCTGGAGTTCCGGCGCCTCTGCGAGTGGCAGGAACTCGCTGTCGACCCTGATGCTCCCGTGGACCGAGTCCCTGATGATCTTGTGGTCGACCATCACTGTTGAGACACCTTCCTCGGATATAAGGTTTGACAAAGACTGGAACATGCATGGAACCGACACGGGCGGCGCGAGGTCCCGTCCAGGAAAGGCGTGGGACATTATTGAACCTGATACTGAAGGCCAAATGCTTTTAAGAGGAGTAGTTCATGCTTTCCCATAGCCTCGCACCCCCGGGAGGCATTCACCCATGATATCAGACTCAGGCATGGACAACGAAGACAGAGTTCAATTGTTCGTGGACGGCTTCGACAGCAAGATAGGAGGCGGCATCAAGAAGGGCCATGTGGTCCTCCTCGCCGGCACTCCAGGCACGATGAAATCGTCCATCGCGATGAACATGCTGATCAACAACGTGAAGAAGAAGGGCGTCAACGTCCTCTACGTGAGCATCGAGGAGAGCAAGGAGAGCCTCCTGTCAGCGATGGAGATGCTCGGTCTGGGGAAGATTGACGAGAACAAGTTCTTCATAGTCGACATAGGCAAGCTCAGGCTCGAGCACACGGACGCTGACGTGGGCAGGGACTGGTTCAAGATCCTCAAGGAGTACCTGAGGAAGAAGGTCGAGAACGAGGGCGTCGAGATCGTCGTCATCGACTCTCTGACAGCCATCTACTCCCTTGCGACGATACCCAACCCGCGCCAGGAGCTGTTCCACTTCTTCGGGTTCCTGAAGAAGCTCGGCGTCACGACATTCCTGATCTCCGAGACCCAGCAGAACGGGCTGGCGTTCGGACCGTACAACGAGGACTTCCTGGCCGATGGTGCCGTACTCCTCAGGTTCGTCGAGGTCGGGGAGACGGATGTGCAGCTCAGGATCAGGGCTGTCAAGATGAGGCACTCTAAGATACACCATGGGTACATGACGCTGCTCTACAAGGACGGAAGGTTCTCAGCGATCACGCCGCTCTCGGAATGAGGACGGCGCTGAAGCTGGAATGTAGGCGCGATGTGCCGGAAGACCGGAACCAGATCAGAAGCCGCCCTTGATCTTGTTCCTGTCGATCTTGATGGACTTCGGGGTCACCATCAGCAGATTCTTGCCGACGCCCGCGACATCTCCATCGACGTCCCTGGCCACGTTCTTCAGCTCAGCCGTGAGACGCTTCATGGTGAGGTCGTCGTTCGCGACTGATGTATAGTCGAGTATCAGTATGCTGCCGGAGTAGACATGGCTGGTGAGGTTGGACAGGTCCTCGTACCTGAACATCTCGCCTACCTTGACGACGGTCTTCGCGCCCTCGGCGTCGAACACTCCCTCGTCCTCGAACACCATGTCCGTCAGGTCAATGTACTGCTCTGCTCCCATCGTCTCCCTAGACTCGGATTCTGTCGTCCCGGAGAAGGGTTTCTTCTTGAGAATCGTCAAGCGCATCCCTCGCCAGAGTAATCACGCTGTTCGGATATAAA
>DUKU01000067.1:2124-7016 GCA_013329135.1 Thermoplasmata archaeon | reverse complement strand
ACATCGGCCACTCCCTTGGCCTTCATCGCCATCTCTGAGCTGCCGAATACGCCGACCTTGACCTGCCTGCCCCTGCCCTTGGGGAGCATGATCTCCTCTTGTATCCTGTTCTTCGGGTTGCTCAGGTCGATGTCCTTGAGGTTGACGGCCAGCTCGACCGACTCCACAAAATTCCTCTTCTTGGACTCGGCCTGCAGTTTCTTCATGACTTCTATGAGATGCTGGTCTACCAATGCAATCCCTCCGATGTAGTACAGCGAGCCGGTTAGGCTCTCCTACATGCCGTGGGATGTGAGCGAATGCAGAAAGGGTTTATAATGCTTTTGGCTTGAGGGCCGCCCCTTCCGATCACGGCCAGTGTCTTCCACAGCTGTTCATACCCCTTCAGGACAGAGGGTCGTCGACAGGGCCATGGTCGAGCCATGAATACAGCTCGCCATCCTGGACCGCGAACCCGTACCCACCTTGTATTGTCATGACACCTTCGTAGATGAACTCTATTTCATACACCAAGCCCTCTTGGAAGCCCACTGTCGTCAACACCCCGTCCTTGAACTCAAGATGCACCAATGAGATGCTGTCTCCTGTGTTGAAACGCAGGGTGTCTGTATTGTCCGAGATGAAATAGCAGTCTATGACTCGTATCTCGGATTCTCCATCCCAGTATGTGGTCCAGGAGAGAGGGCACAGCTCCTCTGCCTCTTCCTCCGTAGTCGGGGCGACGAATGTGTCGGCATCGATGAACTCCACGACCATGATGCTGTTCGTCCTCCCAGTGCTTCCAGCGCTCAAATCGTATTCTGTGAATGAGATGGACATGTTGCAGTACTCCAACCCGGGAGGGTCATCGTTGATGGACTCCTCGAATTCCCTGTCCCATGTGAGGCCCCAGGACTCGAGTGTCAACGGCGTGTCTTCAGACGGGTAGGGGGTAGGGTTGTCTAGGTACCCCTCGGACGCAATCACATAGAAGGTGAACGCTACGAGCACGAGCGCCAGAAGGATAGAGAGTATCCTTATCTTCAGCACGCCGTAATCCTTCTTCGGAGGGGTCGTCGAATTCCTTTGGATGACATCGTCGGCCTCAAGAGACAGAGTTCCACTTCCTCACGCGGTGGATGTGTGCCCGTTGATATATGGTTTTCCACGTAGCGCCGGAACGACATTGCTCCCATCGGCGTTGCGGAAATGATATAACGGCATGGAAGCGATTCGTAACGAGCCCTGGAGGCTTGGCTACATGGTTCGGCGGATTGTGATAATAGGCGCGGGTTGCGGCGGGGGCACTGCTGCCCAGTTCGCCAGGAAGACCGTCTAACAGGCTGAGATCGTCATGGTCGAGCGGGAGATGTACCCTCAGTATTCGAGGTGTGGTCTTCCTTACGGTATATCCGGCGTCATCCCCGAGCTGACTAACCTCATCGAGGCGCCCGAGGAGAGGCTGAAGAAGAACAGGATCGGCCTGATGCTCGGCGCGTCCGTCACTTCCGTGGACCAGGTCGCCAGGGTCGTACAAGTCACCAAGTCCGATGGGTCCAAGGAGGAACTGCCTTATGATTCCCTGGTGCTCGCGACCGGCGCCAGAGCATGGGTTCCGCAGATCAAGGGCGCGTTCAAGGAGGGCACCGAGGGGGAGCTCAAGGAGGGCGTGTTCGTCCTCAGGACCATCGAGGACGCGAGGGGCATACAGAGGCTCTCGACCAAGGGCAAGCGCGCGGTCGTCGTCGGCGCGGGGCTCGTCGGGCTCGAGGTCGCTGAGGCGCTCATGGTCAGAGGCTGCAAGGTCACCATCATCGAGTACCTGCCCAACTGCATACTCGCCATGGTCGACGAGGACATGGGCCAGATGATGGCCGATTCGATCAGGAAACACGATGTCAGGATGTTCACCGAGTACGAGGTGACTGAGATACTCGGGGACGAGCGTGCGAACTGCGTCGTCGCCGTCGATAGGAAGACGAAGGAGGAGCGGACCTTCTACGCCGATGTCATCGTCGTTGCGACGGGCCAAAGGGGCGAGACCGAGCTGGCGAAGCAGGTCGGTTGCGCGGTCGGGCCGACCAGGCAGATAGTCGTCGATGACAGGTGCGAGACCTGCGTCAAGGACGTGTACGCCGTCGGTGATTGCACGGAGTACCCGGAGCTCATCACTGGGAAGCCGACCGTGAGCGGCCTCGGGACGATCGCGGTCAAGATGGCCATGGTCGCGGGGGTCAACGCCGCCGGCGGCGACGAGCATCTGCCGAAGGGGTTCCTGCAGACGAGGGCGACCGAGCCTTTCGGATGCCAGGTGGCCGCGGTCGGGCCCACCACGCCACAGCTGGAGGCGGCTGGCATCAAGCCTCTGGTCGGGAAGGTCAGGGGGTTCACCCTTCCGGACTACTTCCCCGGGAGGAAGGAGATCTATGTCAAGGTGCTCGCGCACCCGGAGACCGGCAAGATACTCGGGGCGCAGATCGTGGGTGAGGGCAGGGTGCACATGCGGGTGAACGCCTTCGCCGTGGCCATCATGGCCGGCATGACTGTCCACGAGTTCGCGAGGCTGGAGACGGCCTACTGCCCGCCCGCGGCGCCTACGATGGATGTCATCACGATCGCGTGCGAGGCGGCCAGGCTGAAACTGTCCAAGGCCAGGCCTGGATGAGACTGCAACAACCATCCAAGGGCGAGGTCAGAACACGCCGGCGTATCCGCCGGCCTCGATCTCCTTGATGACCTGCTTGGGCTCCTTGTTGTCCACGGTCACGCCCATGGATACGCAGGTGCCCACGACTTCCTTGAACCTCTCCTTCTTGGTCTTGCCCAGCATCGAGTCCTTCTTCATCTCGGATATCTTGATGGCCTGCTGGACGGTGAGGTTCCCGACCTTCGTCGCCTTCGGGCTCCCGCTCCCCTTCTCGACCTTGATCTCCTTCAGGATGAGCGCGCTCGTGGGCGGCGTCCCGACCTTGATCTCGAAGGCCTTCGTCTTCGAGTCGATCGTGAGGGTGACTGGCACCTTCATGCCAACGAACGCCTTCGTCTTCTCGTTTATCGCGTTCACTACTTGGATGACGTTCACGCCTAGCGGACCCAGGGTCGGACCCAGCGGCGGTCCAGGCGTCGCCTTGCCCCCGTCCACCAGCACTTCGAGTTTCTCAGCCATTGCTTCACTTCTCCTTCTCTAGGACCCGCACGTGGTCCCCTCTGATCGTCACAGGTATCGGCACCATCGCCTCGAACAGCTCGACCGTGATCTGCTCCTTGCTCTCGTCGATCTGCTGCACCCTCGCCTTCTCGCCCTTGAACGGGCCAGCGATGAGTTCCACGATGTCGCCCTCGACTATGCCGGACACGATTGGCTTCGGCGTCAGGAAGTGCTCTATCTCCGCGAAGGTCGTCTCGCCCTTGACCATGCCTCTGGTCCTGCGCACGCCCTTCACGACATCCCTCAGCGC
The DNA here is from genome assembly GCA_013329135.1 of Thermoplasmata archaeon. Classification (GTDB taxonomy): domain Archaea; phylum Thermoplasmatota; class Thermoplasmata; order UBA10834; family UBA10834; genus UBA9653; species UBA9653 sp9653u. Next base: position 3,579 of record DUKU01000067.1, on the reverse strand, counting down.
GTCCGTGTTCATCGCCTCGACGAACACATAGCCCCTGATGGTCGCCGGGGACAGTATCGCGAACACGCCGATCGGCTTCGGCTTCGCCCTGCTCGCGACCGAGTCTGCCACGGTCTTCTCGTGCCCTATCGATGTCTTGATCGCCATTATGGACTGCCTCGCGGTCGCCTGGAGCGTCAGAGTGTCGTTCACGCTCGGGTCGTCCGAGAGGTTGGCGCTCACAAGCACCGTTATCTTGTCCCCGAACCGGGCGCCCGTGGGGGATGTGATCTTGAGCGTGAGGCTCTTCTCCTCGCCCGGCATGATCTCGAAGACCTTCTCATTGGCCGGATCCGCGGACGGCGTGTTCTCCCACACGACCCCGACCGGGTCGAATAGCTTCACGAACCATTCAGGGGACCCTTCCTCGGTCGCGGAGAACACCGTATCGACCTTGACGGCCACCGAGTGCGCCTGCCCGTCATCTACGATCTTCAGCGTCGCCTCGAACTCCGTCGAGTCGCCCGACGCGACGGACCTCTTCGTGTCCCCCTGGACGACGAACTGGAGGGCCTTCGCTCCTGTTGGCGCGTGGTGCGGCGCCTCCTTCTTCGGCTCCTGTTTCTTAGGCTCTACTTCGAACAGTCCCAAAACGATCCCTCAATGAGCATATCTCAGATATCAGCTGAAGGCCCTGATGATCATGTCAGAGCCGTATTCGAACAGCCAGTAGATCAAGAATCCCAGACCTCCGAGGAGGACCAGACCGATCGCGACCGTCTGCGTGACCTTGATGTACTCCTCGCCAGTCGGCTTCCTGGCCATCTTGAGTACTCTGCCGTACTTGCCCTTGCCGACGTGCTTGGTCTTCTCCTCGATCTTCCTCTGAAGATCCCAGGACTTGTCCACTATGTCTGTCATCTCTTCCCTACCTGCAAACCCTTACTTGATGAAGTCCAAGCCCATTGCGTTGCCCTTCTTGTCCTTCTTCGGGCCCAGTATGTGCCTCGACTTTACGCCTGTGATTACGACCATGACCCTGATGGTCTCGTCCAGGGTCTCATCGATGGCCGCGCCCCAGATGATCCTCGCGCCCGGACTGATCTTGGACTGTATGATCTCCGCGACCTTCTCTGCCTCGGTGACGGTCATGTTCGGCCCGCCCGTGACGTTCACGAGCGCCGCCGTCGCCTCGGATATGTCCAGCTCTATGAGCGGCGAGTTGATGGCCTCCATGACCGCGGTCACTGCCCTGTCGTCGTCGTCAGCCTCGCCCAGACCGATCATCGCGACGCCGCCTGCCTTCATGACGGTCTTGATGTCGTTGAAGTCGAGGTTGACCAGCCCTGGCTTGGTGACGATCTCCGTGATGCCCTTGATGGACCTCATCAGGACCTCGTCAGCGACTTTGAACGCCGCGTTCAGGGCCAGCTTGGGCACGATCTCCAGGAGCTTGTCGTTCGGTATCACTATGAC
>DUKU01000067.1:384-1927 GCA_013329135.1 Thermoplasmata archaeon | reverse complement strand
CCCTCGGCCTGGAACGGATATGTGCATATGGCGATCGTGAGCGCGCCGCCCTCCTTGGCCAGCTGGGCGACGAAGGGCGCTGAGCCTGTGCCAGTGCCGCCTCCGAGGCCGCATGTGACGAACACGATGTCCGCGTTCGCTACGGCCTTCTTGAGCTCGTCCTCCGCTTCCCTGGCCGCCTCCTCGCCTACCTGCGGGAGCGCGCCTGCGCCGAGGCCTCGCGTGACCCTTCTGCCCATCAGGAGCTTGTGGGGCGCGTGCGTCATGAGGAGATGCTGAGCGTCCGTGTTGGCCGCGTACAGTTCCGCGCCGACTATGCCTGCCTGCGAGAGCCGGTTGATGGTGTTCGAGCCACCGCCACCGCACCCGATGATCTTGATGCTGGTCTTGAGTCCCTGCAGTATCTTCTGCAGTTCCTCATCCTCGGCGGTGAATGAGGTGAAACCTTCCGGTCTCTTGGTCTGCTCAGCTTCGACTGCGCTAAGGGCACTGTCGACGAGGGACTTCATCTCGGGGCCTCCGTGGCGGTTGTCACGTAAACGTAACGTGACAAGTGGCAACGACGAGCCATGCTCGCCGGTCGAAACCACCGTAGCTGATTGGGTATCTTAAACGTTTCGGAGGAATCTGAGGGTGGTCAGCGTACCAGGTCGACCTCTCCGACGCCTTTGAAACGTCTCTCTGTCGGCTTCCCGAGGATCTGCTTCGACTTGACCCCCGTCACTACGAGCATGACCCGGACGGTCTTGTCCATGGCGGGGTCCACGGCCGCGCCCCATATGATGCGCGCGTTCGGGCTGACCCTGCTCTGGATCTCCTCGGCCGCCTTCTCGGCCTCGGATATGGTCATGTCGGTCCCGCCGATGACATCTATCAGCACGGCGTTCGCCTCGCTGATGTCCACCTCGAGCAGCGGCGAGTTGATGGCCTGATCTATGGCCTCGAGTATCCTCTCGTCGCCCGGAGCGTCAGATTCGCCCATGCCCATCATCGCGACGCCCGCGCCCTTCATGATGGTCTTGACATCGTTGAAGTCCAGGTTGACCAGGCCGGGCCTGGTGATGACCTCGGTGAGGCCCTTGATGGACCTCATGAGTACCTCGTCAGCGACCTTGAACGCCGCGTTGAGGGAGAGTCTCGGAACCACTTCCAGGAGCTTGTCGTTAGGGATGACTATGACGGTGTCCGCCGCGTCCCTGAGCCTGTCGAGGCCCCACTCGGCGTTCTCCAACCTCATCTTCCCCTCGCCTCTGAACGGCATCGTGGCCACGGCAATCGTGAGCGCGCCCATCTCCTTCGCGATGCGCGCGATCACCGCGGACCCGCCAGTCCCCGTGCCGCCCCCGAGGCCGCACGTGACGAAGCATATGTGAGTATCTGCGAGGATCTTCTTCAGCTCGTCCTCCACTTCCCGGGCGGCCTCCTCGCCGACCTGCGGGAGCGCACCTGCGCCCAGGCCGCGGGTGACCCTCCGGCCCAGGAGTATCTTATGGGGTGCCTTCAGCGTCAGGAGGTGCTGAGCGTCCGTGTTGGCCGCGTACAG
>DUKU01000067.1:0-129 GCA_013329135.1 Thermoplasmata archaeon | reverse complement strand
CCCAGCATCGCTGCTTCAGCGATCCCGGACCCTGGTGTTGGTTCCCTGGCAAGTGCGTCCTCGACGAGCGATCTCATCATGTTGTTTCACCTCATCCCGAGGCCGAAGTGATCCTCACATACGGCTCTG
>DUKU01000093.1:11799-12038 GCA_013329135.1 Thermoplasmata archaeon | reverse complement strand
CGGTCGTTCGGGAGGTCCGAGTTATTACCGCTCGACCACTGACAGAACCCCGCGATGGATATATCATGAGCCTAGACGGTTCCATGCCCGATGGACACGGACGAGATGCTCAAACTCCTGAGGAGTTCCACCAAGGAGTGCGTAGCCGGCTCGGACACCGTCGCGGTCGCGTATTCCGGAGGGGTCGACAGCGCCGTGATCGAGAAGGTCGCGAGGGAATTCACCAGGACCATCTGCTA
>DUKU01000093.1:6119-11594 GCA_013329135.1 Thermoplasmata archaeon | reverse complement strand
CTGGACCGGGAGATGCTCGTGGGACTCGTCTCAAAGGCGTGCTCGGTCCTCAGGTCCAACGACCCGCTCCGGGTCGCATATACGATACCCGTCTTGTGCGTGATAGAAGCGTCGGAGCACGATGTCGTTCTCGTGGGCAGCGGGGCGGACGAGCTGTTCGGAGGGTATGCGAAATACCTTGAGAGTACGGACCTCTCGGCCGCGATAGCCGATGATATCAAAAAGATGCAGGTCGAGAACGCAATGCTGAGGAATTATGCAAAATCCATCGGCAAGAGGATGGACGCCCCGTTCGTCTCAAACGAGCTCATGTCGTTCGCGAAGGGACTCCCGATCAGCCGGAAGCTTGGGCAGGGCGAGCGCAAGATCATCCTCAGGGAGGTCGCGAGAATCCTCGGCGTCCTCTCGTACGACGCGCCCAAGAAAGCGGCACAGTACAGTTCGGGCGTCATGAAGGAGATGAAGAAGATGGCGAAGGAGCAGGACAAGGAGCTCCGGGAATGGATCTTGGGGATTGGGGCAGAGAGCCGCAGAATCCCTTAATACAGGATTCCATTCACACCCTGCATGTCCTATTCCCAGATGGTCGACTGGATGTTCAACCTGGAAAGGTTCGGCATCAAGTTCGGCCTGGACAACATGAGGGAATTCTCGAAGAGGATAGGGGATCCTCACCTCGGCTTCAGGTCGGTCCACGTGACGGGCACGAACGGGAAGGGTTCGGTATGCACGTTCGTCTCCGAGATGCTCAGGCAGCACGGGCTCAAGGTCGGACTGTACACGTCTCCTCATCTCGTGGATTTCAGAGAACGGATCAAGGTCGACGGGAGGATGATCCCCCAGAGGGACGTCGTTAGACTCGGAGATGAGCTGAGGACCCACATGGAGGACATGGCCTCGCAAGGGAAGGAGAAGCAGCTCACGTTCTTCGAGTTCACCACCGGTCTGGCATTCAGGTACTTCAGGGACATGAAGGTCGACTACGTGGTGGCGGAAGTCGGCATGGGAGGGAGGTTGGACGCCACGAACATCATCCAGCCTGATGTGACAGCCATAACCCGCATAGGGCTCGAGCACACGGACTACCTCGGCAAGACGCTATTGGAGATTGCTGGCGAGAAGGCGGGGATCATCAAGCGCGGATGTGATGTCGTGACCTGCGAGAGGGACCCCGAGGTGCTCAGGCTGTTCCAGGACACCTGTCTCGGACATGGGTGCGACCTCGCGAAGCTCGGAGAGCACTTCGATGTCTCCAACGTGAGCCAGAGCATGTCCGGCACGCGATTCGATTACAGTGGACGGCGGGATCTCCCAGGCCTCAAGACGAGCCTCCTGGGCGGATACCAGGCGGAGAACGCCGCTGCGGCCATCGCGGCCGTGGAGCGTCTGGACCAGAAGGGCGTGAACGTAACGGACGAGGAGGTCAGGAAGGCGCTCAGGGCGGCGAGGTGGCCGGGCAGACTTGATGTCGTATCCAGGGGGCCCATGCTCATGTTCGACGGGAGCCACAACCCGGATGGAGCGCGGACGACCGCGAAGACCCTGGAGGCGCTGAGGATGACGCCCCTCACATTCGTGCTTGGGTGCATGAAGGACAAGGATGCGAAAGGGATCGTAGATGCCCTGGCGCCTCATGCGGACTGGATCGTAGTCACGCAGGTGGATAACAAGAGGGCGCTAGAGGCCGAGGCGCTCGGCGAAATCGTGAGGCAGGGATACAAGGGGCCGATGAGCGTCGTCGCAGACTCGGGAAAGGCAATCGAGCGCGCGCTCGCCGACTGCAGAGGCAAGGGGGTGTGCGTGATAGGCTCACTGTACCTGGTAGGCGAGGCCATCCAGTGGCGCAGAGTGATGGAGAAGGCGGACCGAGAGCGAACGCATAAGGTATAAATGGCCCCTCGTTATTGGAGGCGTGCCTGGATGCGGCCGTAGTGTAGCCTGGTTATCACTTTAGCTTGCCAAGCTAGAGACTCGGGTTCAAATCCCGACGGCCGCACGGCAATTCTTCAATGAGACCCTGTGCCCTCCTTGCGTCGCAGGTAGGCCACCAAGACAATCACAGAAACGACTGACGCTGCCGAGGCAATAGCTGCCAGAGGAAGCGAGAGACTGGAAGGTTCCAATTCGCCTTCTCCGGGTTGGAACTTGAGACTCCCCATCAGTTCATCCATCGGTGCATAGATGAAACGCACTTCATAGGTTGACTCTGCATCGAGCTCGCCGCCAATCGGCATGAGGGCGATGTAGTCGCCTATGTTGATGCATCCGTTCCCGGAAATATCCGTGACAGTACAGTATACGGTCATGTTTCCCAGTGAATTCGAAGACGTCAGTAACAGGGTAATCACGTCTCCCTCTGGGTCGGTGAGCCCATCCTGGGTGGGCCGCCAATCCCAGAGGACACCGCCGTCAAGGTCCTCCAGCATCACAACAGCACTCGACCAGTCTACGTCGTGTGTCACGTCGGTGACCGTTATTGTCAACCCAGCGCTATCATGCATGGTCAACCCCAACTCAGGCCAGACGAGTGGGCCAGTACCCGCCGATCGAATCACATAGTAGAATACCGTCCAGCTGACTACAACTGCAACGGCAATGACGGCAACAACTGCCATCATGCGACGCTTCTTCGGGCTTGTCAGGAGGCAGGGGAACTTGAGCATATGCGGGCTTCACACTCCGCCTGGCGATATCGATTCGCCAGTACATAGCAACTCCCTCGAAACGATATGCCTCGTGTCCCGACCTCTCCGTCTTGATTGAAATCAGAAAGAGGATGTCCGGCTCGCCTTGGGTTCATGGCCCGACGGCCGCACGGCCATCTCCGTGAGAAGAGGCCATCAGGGGGCGGGGCTCCGGAGATAGAACCATGAGGAAGGAATGACATTCTCTCTGCCTGATGGCCATCTGCGCGGGGTGTGGAAGAGAATACAAATCGGATTGGGACTCATCGAATCCACGAAGATGCCCATATCTGACACGCCACCCCCTGAGGATCTTAATCTGCATCCTTGCAGCTTCGTTCATCGTAGGGCGTCTAATCGGTCTGGGCAATGTTGTTGGTGAAGCCCTCGCAAACGGTGACTTCTCGTTTGCTACCATGGTTCTTATTGTTCTTCTTGGCGCGATTCTCCTCATGGTAATCGTCCTATTCAGGAGCTGGCGAAAGTCGAAGATGTTCTCGCGCTACTGTCCCGACTGTGCATTTGAAATGCTGAGGTCATAGTTCTCGCCGCGAAGACGGCCATAGAGAAGGGGCGAGAGAGGTCTTAATCTCGTTATCCCCTCCTGATTGAAACCAGAAAAAGAGCGCCTGGCTCGCTCAGGATTCAAGGTCCGACGGCCGCACGGCCATCTTTCTGAGGAAAGGTCATAGGGGCGGAATGACAGCGAAATACAGAAGTGCATCCAAGTCCGTAGGCATCTGGAGGAATCGCGATGAAGTGTCCGCATTGTGAGACCGAGAATCTCCCAGACAACGATTACTGTTGCCGCTGCGGAGGAAAGCTGGATGCTAAGATGACCGACTCAAGCGTGCCTAGTTGGCTACTCGATGAACGCAGAGTTGTCGAAGAGGGCATTGTCCGTGAAGCCCCCTTCATCAACCCGGCATCGTGGAGCATTGCGCAGAGGAGGAGATGGATAGCCAGGAGTAGCATTCCGGTGGCATTCATGGTCGCATTCCTTCTATTCATGGCGTTCATAACTAATGACACACTCACACAAGTGCTCTTCATCATCATATCCGTCTTCTTCGTGCTGCTGATCGTTGCCGTGTACCACACACTATCACTCGACGAGGATGCGCTCTACAGATGAGTGATAACTAGTTGTGGACGTATGTGAACCTCAATCCCGTTTGACTAACGGATTGCCAGATGGGGCCGTTGCAGTTCTACGAGGCGCGCCTGATGAAGAGCCCGCATAGGCGAGGAAATGTAAGAGACTCGGTAAGGGGCAATTAGCCCCTCCTTTTCGTTATCCTTCCCGAGATGCAACACTATGCGGTTGATTAGAATCAGAAAGAGGGAGCCTGGCTCACTCCGGGTTCAGGGCCCGACGGCCGCACACCCATGCGCAGACGAGCAAACAGTCCCCATCCTCAGTCAACTACTCCTGCCGCACTCGGGGGTCCCCCACAACGGCCGAACATCACCATGACATCCAAGCACTCTGTGGAATCCCTGGCACAGCGCAACCCCGCAGGGACTCAAACACGGCCCCGCTTATACAGCCCAACTGGGAAATGCAACACGAATTTCGCGCCCTCCCCAAGCATACCGATCTCCTCAATCTTGATCTGCTCAGCCTCGAGTATTCGCCTGGCTATCGCGAGACCGTGAGGGATTCCGACAGGGGTGATCATGGAAAATATCCTATCCTTCTGGTCTGGGGCTATCCCGACGCCGTCATCTTCGATGATCAGATGGAGTCCGTCTGCTCGCTCCTCGGTGCTGACTTGGATCCTGGTGACACGACCGCCATGCCGAATGGAATTGGAGAGAATGTTGGAGCAGACCATTTCCAGCAGCGGGTCAATGAGTATGGTCCAGTCCTCAGATCTGTTCACGAAGGTCACGCCGTGCAAGTCCACAGAAGATCTAGCATGTTCCAGTGCTGAATCCAGTGAAGACCACTTGATGTTCATGGCTCCGTTGATCTGATACGTCCTCGCGACTTCAACGATTCCGAGTACCTTCCTGACGGCGCCCTTCACCTTCGATAGGTGTTCTCGGATTCGTGCGGGATCCGTCTCCTCATCGATAAGGCCCAAGTACCCGTCAGCAATTGTGATCTCACCGCGGATGTCGTGCCTCGTAATGGAACCCAAGAGATCCATCCGCTTGTTGGATATCTTGAGTAGGTTCTCAGAGTCCACACGAGCAGTGTCTGCTTTCTTCGCAGTACATAGATCATCGATGACTCTCGCCAAGAGGGCGAACTGCGTCGACATGTCCACCCCCTTCTGAAGGTAGAAGTCCGCCCCTTCGTTCAAAGCTTCGATTGCTACGTCCTCCCGTCCTTTGCCTGTGAGAAGGATGAATCCCAGGTTATACCCATCCTTTCTCAGGGTCTTCAGCAGGTCTATACCACTGATTCCCGGCATCTGAAAGTCCGACACGACGACATCGAAGTGTCCACACTTGACATCTTCGATAGCATCCAGTGCTGAACCACAGGGAGTAACGTCGATTTCGTGCATCCCAAGATAATGCTGCTCAAGTTCAAGGAACTCAGACTCGTCATCCACAGCAAGCACGCTCGGCTGCATCTCACCAATCCTCCATTCACGTGAGTATGGATTCTATCGATTTTCAGCATATATAAGCCTAGCGTCCATCGGAGGTAAAGGAGACCCAGGTTGGAGGTGGAGAAGGCAGATATCCCGATGAATCATGCAGGGAACGCAACTCGGTTAGACATTCCTATGATATCCTCACTGGTTCGCCGAGAGATCCGTGACTGTGCTCAAGA
>DUKU01000093.1:5579-5959 GCA_013329135.1 Thermoplasmata archaeon | reverse complement strand
GATTGCGACTGGAGGATGTGCGAGAGGTAGAAGATGATGAAGCAGCTGTTCCTCACGATTCCGTTCGCAGGGCTCATGGCACTGGGAGCAGTCCTCATTCTGTTCTCTGCCAGTGTCTGGTCTTCGGAAGAGGGAAGGGCATTGGACACCACATTAGCCGTGCCTGGTACCCTGCTTCTGCTCACTGGAGCAATCGCAATCGCATTCCTCAGACTCAGAGGATAACATTAGGTATTCCTGCTCTCCACCATGTTCAATCCAAGCGGGAGTCTAGTGGGTTGCGAAGAGCGAAAGGTTTTTCCTCAAGATGGAGATGCCGGCGCGGGGGAAGACAGGATGAAGGTCGAGCTATTCCAGATGGAACGCATGCAGTGCATGTA
>DUKU01000093.1:4067-5227 GCA_013329135.1 Thermoplasmata archaeon | reverse complement strand
GGAGACGAGGTCGTGCTCATGACCCCGAACTACGCCCAGATGTGGGGACTTGCGAAAACCTGGGGCGTCAAGATCAAACCACTGTGGCTCAGAGAAGACCTCGGTTGGCAGTTCGATCCCGAGGATCTCAAGAAGGTCGTCACGAAGAAGACGAAGGTCATTCAGGTCTGCAACCCGAACAACCCCACGGGCGCAATCATGGCAGGCAAGCAGCGGAAGGCGCTCCTCGATGCGGCAAAGGACTCCGGGGCATGGCTCCTATCAGATGAGGTGTACCTCGGCGCCGAGAGGGAGGCTCCTTTGACTGAATCCCTGTGGAGCGATTACGAGAGGACTTTAATCACCAACGGCACGAGCAAGGCATACGGCCTTCCCGGTCTGCGCATAGGCTGGCTGGCCGGACAGCCCGAGGCACTTGCGGCAATCAAACCGCACCACGATTACCTCACCTTGACTCCGGCCGCACTATCGGACCGGCTCGCCACGATTGCCCTCGAGCCGAGGAAGAGGAAGCAGATATTCGATAGGACCAGGTCGATACTGCAGAAGAACTACCCAGTGGTGAAGGAGTGGCTAGATGCGCATGGATCCCTCTTCTCCCACGTCCCTCCTGAAGCGGGGGCCATATGCTACATCAAGTACGACATGAAGATCAACTCGGTCGTCCTAGCCGAGCGCCTCAGGAAGGAGAAATCCGTCCTGATAGTCCCAGGTGACCACTTCGGCATGGACGGGTATATCAGGATAGGGACTGGCCCGCCCAAGGAGTACCTGCACGGAGGCCTGGACAGGGTGGACGAACTCCTGAGAGAGCTCCAGAAGGGCAAGAAGGGTTGAGCGCCCTGAACGGGGCAACCTTTTTGACGCCCCACGCAGAGTAACCCTGACTATGGCTCGCAAGCGTTTGCGAGGGGCATTGAGCACATGCAATACCGCGACTTCGGGAAAACAGGCTGGAAGGTGTCCGCTCTCGGCTTCGGCGCCATGCGCCTCCCGGTCCACGGCGACGAGCCGATGACCAAGAAGATCAGGGAGGCCGAGGCCATCGACATGATTCGGTACGCAGTGGACCGCGGCGTGAACTACGTCGACACGGCCTATGGCTACCATGAGCAGAAAGGAGAGAGCCTGGTTGCCAAAGCCCTCCGGGACGGCTACAG
>DUKU01000093.1:3453-3865 GCA_013329135.1 Thermoplasmata archaeon | reverse complement strand
ATCACATCGACTTCTACCTGTTCCACGCGCTGAACAAGAACGTGTGGGAGAAGACCGTGCAGAAGTACGACCTGCTCAAGAGGGCGGAGAAAGCCATCAAGGACGGAAGAATCGGCGGCATAGGATTCTCATTCCACGACGACAACAAGGCGTTCAAGCAGATCGTAGATGGTTACGACGACTGGGCCCTCGCGCAGATACAGTACAACTATCTGGACACGGAGAATCAGGCAGGGACCAAGGGGCTCAGGTACGCCGCCTCGAAAGGCATCCCCGTCATCGTGATGGAGCCGTTGCTAGGCGGCAGGCTCGCGAACCCGCCCAAGCGCATCAGGGACGGCCTCGCCCTGCGCGGGAAGAAGGTCGCGCCGTACGAACTCGCCTTGAGATGGGTCTGGGACCAGCCCGAGGT
>DUKU01000093.1:0-3213 GCA_013329135.1 Thermoplasmata archaeon | reverse complement strand
TCGAGCGCGTGACGAAGAAGTATCGGGAGATGGCGGTCATCGGGTGCACGAAGTGCAACTACTGCATGCCGTGCCCGCACGGAGTGGCAATACCCACCAACTTCGAGGAATACAACGACGCGTACGTTCACAACGACCTTGCGAACGCCAGGAGGATCTACGAGAGGTTCTTCAACCCCGCGAAGAGGGCAGGATCATGCAAGCACTGCAAGGCCTGCGAGGAAAAGTGCCCCCAGAAGCTCCGCATAAGCGACTTGATGACCGAGGTGCACGCGGTCCTGGGAGAGGGGAAGCCTTTCGACCCAGGCGTCACGCGAATGAGGTCATGATAATACCCGTGATGACGGCGAGGATGAGGCACATGTCGAGACGGGACATGCTCTCCTTCAGGAACATACGCGCCCCAATTATGGTCACGATCGGATAGGCGGATATCAACGGGAACACTATCGCCGCCGACCCCACGGATATCGCCGATGTCTCGGCGAAGTATGCCAGCTGCCAGAGTTCCGCGACCACTATCGCGAGCATGACCGGGACCGTCCACTTGGGCAGGAACACACGCCACGGGGCCTTCCTGTGCCGCAGGTAGGCGAACGCGATCGGTGGCAGGATGAGCGGATACACGCCCAGGTACGCTATGAGAGGGAGCCCATCCAGCGCCAACTTGATGAATATCCCCCCGACGCCCCAGATGACCATGGTCGTGATGCTGAGGACCAGGGCGGACCTCAAGTGCTTCGTGCTGTTCTTCCCGTTGCCATGCGAATAGGACCAGGCCACCATGCTCGCTATGATCAAAACAATGCCTGCGGCGTTGACCCGACTAAGCTCCTCGCCGAGGAAGGTCACGGCGAGCACGGCGGTTATCGCTGGGAAGGACGCCGTGATGCTTCCCACCATGCTCACATCGCCCTTCTCGAGAGCCTCGAGGTAGATGTATTAGCCTCCCCGAGCAGTGGACGCGCCTATGATGGCGTAGAACACGTATTCGAGATGGTCCAGGTATTCTCCCCAGAGCACGAGTGCCCCGACCAGGATGAACACATAGACAGGTATCGAGGTCAGGAAGTTCAGGGCGACCATCGACTCCGCGTTCAGCGAACCCACTGCGAACTTCGCTATGACCTGAGTGAGCCCGTATATCGCCAGGGAGCAGAGTGCGAACGCTATCGAGGGATCGAGCATGGCGGTCCCGTATCTGGGTGCCGCCATCAGTTAGGAGTATTAGGCTCTTCTCCCGGCTCCTGCTCCGGGAGCACTGATCATCGTCAGTTCTGGTCGAGTATCTTGATCAAGTGCCAGCCGAATTGGGTCTTGATCGGTCCGACGACATCGCCCTTCTTGCCGTTGAAAGCCGCGGTCTCGAACTCCTTGACCATCATGTTCTTGCCGAACCAGCCGAGGTCGCCGCCCTGCTTCCCGGATGGGCACTGGGAGTGCTTCTTCGCGAGGTCGCCGAAGGATTCCCCGCCCTTGACCTTGACCATGAGGTCCTTCGCTTCGTTCTCAGACTTGACCAGTATATGTGCAGCGTGTACCTTGTTCGCCATGCTGGCCAATCGGCCGAGGGGGATATCAATCTTTTCGCGTCACTCTCGGTGCACGGAATTCTCGAACCTGGCAATGATTTCGTCGCCCTTGGACACGATCCCCTTGTCGATCGCAGGAGGCCTGTGCTCAGCCAAGAGCTTCCGGGCGATCTCCTTCGCCTCGGGGACCATGGCAGTGGATCTGTTGACCTCCCACTTGGCGAGCGACGGGTCCTTGAATATCAGCTCGCTCTTGAAGTGCTTCGCTGTGTGCGGATGCGATATGAACGTGTTGCCGTGGCCCACCTGCTTCACGACGTCCAGCGCGATGGTCTCTTTGCTGATAGTGTAGCTCCTCATGAAGGTCCTGACACTCTCCCAGAGCTTCGACTCTATGACGGCCTGGTCGAAGGATGCGCCCTTGACCGCGTCCAGCCCGCCAATCCCGGAGACGAGGTCGGAGTTGCCCATCGTACTCAGCGCGAGGCCGAATGTCTCGGTAAGGGTATGCGGCACTCCCGGCTCGGCAGTGTCGTTCACACCCCAGTCGCCCACCATGGACGGTAGCGAGTACCTCCTGGACATCTGCCCGAGGGATGCGGCGATGATGCACTGCTCGACGGTCATGTAGTTGATGGAACCGGTCCTCATGTTGATCGGCGCAGATGACGAACAGTAGATGTGTGGCGCGCCAGGAGCCGAGAACTGAGTCATCACGAGGCTCGCAAGGTTCTCCGTGTTGGCATTGCATATCGTTCCGGCCATGGTCACGGGGGCCGAGCCTCCGGACAAGGACATGGACATCGACATGACCGGAATCCCGGCCTTGGACAATTCGACCATCCCCTCGACTATGCCCGTCTCATAGGAGAGTGGGGCGATGGAACAGCAGATGACCGAGAACAAGGGGCGCTTCCTAAGGGCATCCCTGTCGCCGGCGACGAGCGAAGCCAGCTCGACCTGCGCCTTTGCGTCCTCCGCGCTGAGAATAGAAACGCCGTTCACGTGCTTCGTGGTGTTCTGCATCGCAGTCCAGAGCTCGTGCAGACCGTGCGCGGCTTGGTTCACCTCAGTCGCGGTGAGCGTGGTCCAGACGAAGTCCACGCCTTTCAAGGCGTCTGCGAGCCTGATGAAGTCCGCGATATCCTTCCTGGTGGACGGCCGCTTCTCACCCGTGTCCATGTCCCTTATGTAGACACCCAGACCCGTGGTGGCGGCGTACGGCGGACCGCTCACGGGGACCGTGAGATCGTTCCTCGGGTCACGGGCGCACATCTTGAACGACCTCGGGGCCTTCTTGAGGGCCTCGACGACCATGCCTTCGGGGATCCGCACTATCATCTTGGACTCATCAACGGACGCCCCGGCGTCCTTGAGGGTCTTGAGAATAGAATGGCTTGGTACATGCACGCCGATCTCTCGAAGGCACTCAAGACTCTGCGAGTGTACCAGGTCAATCTCATCCTTGCTCAGGAAAACGAATCTGCCTACAGCCATCTTGTTCTTCCCTCCTGGACAGCGTCCCCACCGAAGACACAGCGGTCCTGAGGGGGCATGATGGACGTCGGATATTAAGTTCTGGGGGAGGGATTAAGTTGGTTGCGGTCGGCGATCTAGCACTCTGCGAGTCGACGGACTGCGTTCATTAGAGAGTCGGCTCAAATCCGGGCCCTCGCACATT